>CAMBTK010000010.1 GCA_945870785.1 Sulfurimonas crateris | reverse complement strand
TAACTATTTATTCAAACACATTATATACATAGCAACTTAAAAAAACAAAAATAACTTACATGTTAAATGTGTGTTAATTATTAAAATTTGATGAAAAATATGATAAATTTCAATATTTTTTAACCTTAAGAGAAAAAATACATATTATTCTTAAATATTTAGTGTGTGTTAAATGTCATATAGAGAAATAACATACAAAAGTGTTTGTTAATTGTTGAAAAAACTACATAATAAACACGATGTAGTTTAAACAAGGTTAGAGTCATTAGTCCATTAGATTTTAATTAGTACTTTATGCTCTTGTGCGCGAGGGCTAACATTTGTGTGTCTCCTGAGCTGTCGCCATAGGCATAGATTGTCTCATACTCATCAAGATTTAGATACTCTTTGATGCGTTTTGCTTTCTCTTCTCCATGGCAATTTGGGGTTAAAAATTTACCGCTAAATTTTCCGTCTTCAAACTTTAGTTCAGTAGATAGAAGCTCAATGCCGTTTTTATTGCACCATGGCTCCAGCCAACATCTCATGGAAGCAGAAACTATGATTACTCTTGAGTTGCCTTCTTGGTGTTGCTCAAGGATTTTCATCCTCGCTTCATCTATTATCGCATCGAGTCTATATAGGGAGAAGTTTTTTGCTTTTGCGCGAAAAAGAGCTTCATCCATACCTTTGAAAAATATAGCAAAAAGACGCTCTTTTGCTATTGAGTTATCTATTATTCTAAGTTTCCAAAGAGCTAAATCAGGGATAAATTTGAGCATATTTAGAGTGTATCTCTTTTTGCCAACGCTATATTTTAAAAACTCATCCAAAGAGTCTTTTGTGCTAAGTGTTCCATCAAAATCAAATAGGGCTAGATTCAATTAAAGTACCTCTCTTTAAAGTAGCATTTCCCGATGGGAAGCCATTGTGGAATATTATAAAAGTGTTCATTTTGATACTCAAGATACTCTTTTTTATACTCATTATAGTTAAAATTCTTGCATGTTGCTGTGTAAAAAGTTGCACCGCTTAGCTCAAAACTGCTCTGCTCAAATGAGGAGCATACGCTTTGTAGTTGCTTCTCATTTATAGCATTTTTGTTAAAGATAGTAATGTCTTTGCTCTGAAGTGTTCTTATATCTAAGAGCTTATCATCCATTCGACCATATTTTGAGTTGTTAAAGATAACATTTATCTCTCTTTTACAGTAGTGAGATAGAAGAGATGCAGTTGAATAACCAAGCGTAAAAATTCTCTCATTATCAAACTCTTCAAGCTTCTCGCAGAGTGCCTCTGGCTGGGTATACATAATAATGTCTGAGTATTTTTTATGCTCACGAAGAAGTGATGTCGGAATATTTAAAATAGTTATCAAGATTAGGATATGAACAGCGCTAAAGATAGCGTTATAACGGAAAAGTTTTTTTAGATAACTCTCATCCATAAAAGCAAAGAGCAGAAATATATATGGCACAAATATCAAAAACCAGTGAAGACCTATTTTATTTTTTAAAGAGACTGTCAAAAAGATAAAAAATCCAACACTTAAAATCGATACAAGAAGCTTTAGTAGAGTGTTTTTACTAAAAGTCGTTTTGTATAAAAAGTACAATCCCCAAGGTGTAAAAATATATAAAATTAGTCCAAAATAGCCTAAAACAGTTCCAATGTTATAACCATTATTCTCTGTTCTTGCAAAGAAGTTAAAGAGGATATTGTTCCAGCAGCTATTATAGTTAAAGTAGAGGTTTTGAGCGATAAAAAGAGAGACAATAAAAGCAACGATAGAGACGCTCTTTATCGCACGGCGTCCATAGATATAAAAAGAGAAAATGAGCAGAGAAAACATCAAAAAAACAGCAAAATATTTACTTAAAAAGGCAGACCCCAAAAAGAGCCCAGCAAAGATGGCGTAAGATAGCTTCTCTTTTTGTAGAGAGTACAAAAACATAAGAGTTCCAAGTGCGCTAAAGAAGAGAAGTGATACATCATTTGTCATAAGCACAAGTAACACATCAATAGGAGAAGCTAAAAAGATAAATGAAACTAAGAGAGCTTTATCTTTTTGTATCTGATAGAGCAGGGCTATTTTATAGATAACATAAGCAGTTACAAAAGTTGTAGCAACTGAAAAAAGCCTAAAGAAGATATGCGAATCACTAAAAAAACTCATCAGATATATTACCCAGCCAACCATGGGAGGATGGTCATAGTAGCCAAAATCCAAGTGATTTGCCCACTTTATAAAGTAGGCTTCATCGCCAGTTAAAGGTAGTAAAACAAGTATCGCTATCTTAAAGACAAAGATACCAAAGAGCCAAATAGCCTCTTTTTGATAACCTTTAATCATATGCTCATTTTCTTAAAAATAGACTCTGGTATATGTTTGATAACTAACATAATAAACATCCAGATGGTTTTTGTATAGAGTATGTTTCTTCCACGCTGTTGAGCGTTAAATATATCCTCTGCAACCTCTTGTGGCTGTGCTGTAAGATTTTGAGGCAAGTCGAGTGACTCGGTCATTTTAGTATTTACAAAGCCAGGTTTTACACTTAAAACACTAACACCACTCTCATAGAGTCTATTTCTTAGACCACTTAAGTACGCAGAAAAACCAGCTTTAGCACTTCCATAGATATAGTTTGCTTTTCTGCCACGATCTCCTGCGACAGAGCTGACACCAACTATAAACCCGCGTCTCTCTTTTTCAAAATCATTTGCTACTATGTTTAAGATACTAAGCGCACCTGTATAGTTTACATTTATGGTTTGTAGAGTTTTGCTCCAATCTTTTTGAGCTACTTTTTGCTCACACATAAAACCAGCTACAACGATAACTCCAAGTGGTCTCTCGCTGAGTGAGGTGTAAAACTCTTCATGTGTATCAAAGGCAGTTATATCAAACTCAACCAATTTTACTTCCACACCGCTTCTTATCTCAATATCTTGTTTTAAATCCGCAAGAGATTCAGACTCTCTTGATGCCAAGTAGAGGTTGTAGCCATTTTTTGCATATACACGTGCCACCTCTTTTGCTATGTCGCTTTTCGCTCCGATTATTAAAACATAACTCATATTTGAACCCTTTTTGATTGCAGTGAATTTAATTTTTTATCCATTTTATGCTCTTTTCTAAATGCTCTAAATTTCTCTATTTGAGGATAGCCCTTCTCAAATGTCTCTTTGCTTACTCGCACATCTTTTGTTAGATAAATTCTTCCGCCATACTTTAAAACAACCTCATCAAGCGTATCTAAAAGCTCAAAGAGTCCACTCTCTATCTTAAAGTCAAGGGCTAAAGAGTAGCCTTCAAGAGGAAATGAGAGGTAGTTTTTATTCTCTTTGCCGTATAGCTTTAAAACAGCCAAAAACGACCCTTTGCCTGAAGCAGAAATCTTTGTAAGAATCTCTTTTAATCCTTCATAACTCTGCTCTTTAGGAAGGATAAACTGATACTGCGTAAATCCGCCTCTTCCATAGATTTTGTTCCAATCTCCAATGGCGTCAAGAGGATAAAAAAATGTATCGATATCTACTTTTTGCTTTGAGATACCATCTTTTGCTTTTGCGTAGTAGAGATAGTTAAACGCCTTTACGCTTAGAGTGTTTAGCGCAAATGATGGGAAATTAAATGGAATGGTTAGCTTCTTTTTGCTTTTGTACTCCAAGTTGCCATCATCTGCAAAATCTCCAACCATTAAGAGACATTTTCCGATATCTTCATCCTTTGCCAAACAGTCTATCCAAGCCACAGAATAGGGCTTTTCTTTATGTGCTTCAAACGCTTCAAAGGTCTCTTTTAAGTTTTTTGTTTTAATGGTTGTTTGGTTTATATTTTTAGAGTTTATCTTCTTTAGTGATATTTTTGCACGTAGGATTACACCAGTTAAGCCCATGCCGCCACATGTAGCTAAAAACAGCTCATCACCTTTTTTACAGCTCTTAATATCGCCATCAACACCCATGATAGTAAACTCTTCAACACACTCGCTAAAACACCCCTCAACGTGGTGATTTTTGCCATGTACATCACTTGCAATTGCTCCGCCAAGAGTTATGAGTTTTGTGCCAGGGGTTACTTTTAAAAACCATCCACGACTGACAAAAGCTTCTAGTATTTCGCTAAGAAGTACCCCTACTTGAGCCTCTAGTATCCCTTTGTCTTCATCAAAAGATAAAAAGTTGTTGTATGGTTTTGCGTAGAGGAGATTATCGTTTAGTGCGCTATCTCCATAGCTTCTGCCATTTCCATAAGGTATAAACTCATCTGTCTCTTTTATGTATGAAGATAGACTCTTATCATCCCTTAGTGCAAAGATTTTGTTTTGTATATTTGGAAACATTCCCCAACTAAGCAGACTCATAACTAATCCTTAAAGACAAATTTTTTATCAAGAAAATACTTGACAACGTAGCCAATACTAAGACCTATAACGGCACCTATGTATTTTGCATTTTCATTTACAAACAGAGTATCAAACCCAATCTCAAAACCCCAAAAGATAACAGTAGTAAATACTCCCATCAAAGAGTAGAGAAAAAACTTTTTACCATCATCTTTTTTACTCTTTGGTGTATGAAAAAAGATATATTTTTTATCAAGAATATACTTTAAAACCAAACCAGCAACTGTTCCGATAAACATCGCAATATAGAGCGATAAGAAGCCATCGTAGAGCATAAAACTAAGGTATTGAAAAGCTATGTTTAGTGCAGTTGAGAGAACTGCAAAGAGTATATATCTAAATGCAATCATAAAAGTTTTACTACTATTAAAAAGCTAATGAGCCAGAGGGCAATAGTCAGTTTTAAAAAGGTGTCTCTTATAATTATTTTAGTTGGGCTACCGCTATCTTGTTCTACAAAAGTTATCTGCATATATCTAAGTATGCCAAGAATTACAAAAAAAGAGGTTATGTATAGGTGCTCTGTTCCTATCCTCTCTATAACCTCTGGTGATATTGTGTACTGTATGTAGCTAACGATTACAACTCCAGCCATAAGAACCATTGAGGCATTTACGAACTCAAGGTTGTAGCCGTCTATATTTTTTCTAGTCTCTTGCCCATCAAGTGATAGCAGTACATCATCTCTTCTTTTTGCAAGTGCTAAAAATATAGCAAGAAGAAAAGTCATAAGAATAATCCACATGGAGAGGTTTATGCCAGTTACAACAGAACCAGCGAAAAGTCTTAAAACAAAACCAGTAGCGATTATAAAGATGTCTAAAATAGCGATATGTTTGAGTTTTATTGAGTAGAAGATATTTAAAACAAAATAGATAAAGAGAACAATAAAAAGCTCAAAACTAAGTAAAAATGAGAGAGACAGAGATGTAAAGGATAGAAGAAAGATTAAAATCTTTGCATTTTTTAAAGAGACAGTTCCACTTGCAAGAGGGCGCTCTCTTTTAGTCGGGTGTGCTCTATCTTCATCTATATCCATAAGGTCGTTAAAGATATAGATACTACTTGCAATCAGAGAAAAAAGTACAAATGCGCCAAGGGTATTTATGTTGTCATGAGTATCTGTATATGCGAAAGAGAACAATAGAGGCATAAAAACAAAAAGATTTTTTATATATTGATGAATACGCAGCAATTTCAAGAGTTCGCTCAACTAAGACAACCTTTTTTTATGTAAATTATAGCATTTTATGAAATCTTCATCAAGGCTAGGCTTTTGTATGTTTTATAGAATTGGCTTTAAAATGTAGTATAATAAACAATCATACAGCTAAGATTTAACTTGTAAAAATCTCTCTGCATAATCAACATAAAAAGGAAAATTATGTCACTCAAAGTTGTACTATCTCACAAAACTCACTATAAATATGACAGATTTATTTCACTCTCTCCACATATTATCAGACTTCGCCCCGCACCACATAGTCGAACACCTATTGAGGCATACTCACTAAAAATTACGCCTGAAAATCACTTTATAAATTGGCAACAAGACCCATTTGGAAACTACCTTGCTAGAATAGTCTTTCCTGAGAAAGTAAAAGAGTTTGGGATTGATGTTGAGATTATTGCGGATTTGATCTCTATAAATCCATTTGATTTTTTTGTAGACGATTCTGCACAAAATTTTCCTTTTACCTACAACAAAGAGCTACAAAAAGAGCTTGTTCCATATCTTGAGATTACAGAAGATGGAAAAAAACTTAAAAAATTTTTAGCTTCATTAGACTTAGCATCAAGACCTATTAATGACTTCTTGGTTTATCTAAACATAGAGATTTATAAACATCTAAACTACACAATTAGACTTGAAGCTGGTGTACAACCTTGTGAAATCACACTTGGTAAAAAGCTTGGAAGTTGTAGAGACTATGCATGGCTTTTTGTTCAGGCTCTTCGTCATTTAGGACTTGCTTCAAGATTTGTATCTGGTTATCTTGTGCAATTAAAAGCAGATGTTGAGTCACTTGATGGTCCTAGTGGTCCACAAGAAGACTTCACAGACCTGCACGCTTGGACTGAAGTTTATATCCCAGGGGCGGGTTGGATTGGACTTGATTCAACTAGTGGGCTTTTTGCAGGAGAGGGTCATATCCCACTAGCTTGTACTCCATCATTTGAGAGTGCTCATGCTATCGAGGGGCTGAGTGATAAGTGTGAAGCAGAACTTGAGTACTCAAACACGGTCACGAGAATCTTTGAATCTCCTCGCGTAACAAAACCATACAGAGATGATCAGTGGAGAGATATTTACAGACTTGGATTTGATGTTGATGCTGAACTAGAGCAAAATGACGTGAGACTCTCTATGGGTGGTGAGCCAACTTTTGTATCAGTTGATGATATGGAATCACCAGAGTGGAACACTGATGCTGATGGAGCGCACAAAAGAGAGCTTGCAGACAGGCTCTCTCGCAGACTTCTTTCTTCATTTACTAAAGGCGGGTTACTTCACTATGCACAAGGAAAATGGTATCCTGGAGAGCCTATTCCAAGATGGCAGACTTCTATCATCTGGAGAAAAGATAAGAAAAATATCTGGAAAAATCCAGAGCTTTTTGCAGATATGAATGAGAGCTATGCTTATACAAACGATGATGCTCAAAAATTTATAACCACACTCGCTCACACTCTAGCACTTGATAGCCAAAATATCATAAAAGCCTACGAGGACCCACTCTACTACATCATGAAAGAGGCATCTCTACCGATAGATGTTGATTTGAGTAAGATTGATTTAAAAGACCCTCTTGAGAGACAAAATATAGCAAAAGTTTTATCTAGGGGATTACATACTCCAGTGGGATTTGCTCTTCCTTTAAATTTTTTAAATAAAGAGTGGGTGAGTTCAGGATGGGAATTTAGAAGAGGAGAACTATACTTAATCCCTGGAAATTCGCCAATAGGATTTAGACTTCCGATGGATTCTTTGATGGAGAAACCAAAGCAAGAGCTCCCAGCTGGTTTTGAACCTGATCTTTTTGCAAAAGCTCCAAAACTTAAAAAGTATAGAAAAGATGCCAAAAAGAGAGTAGAGAACTCTAATGAGCTTCAGATAAAAGATAGCAAAAACTCAATCTTTGTAAGAACTGCTCTAAACATAGAGGTTAGAGATGGAAAACTATATATTTTCTTGCCACCACTTGACACAGTAGAAGCATTTTTGGAGCTTGTTGCGTCTATCGAAGCGGTTGCCAAAAAGTTAGATATAAAGATTGTTTTAGAGGGGTATGAGCCTCCTCATGATTTGCGTCTTGACACCATAAAAGTTACTCCAGACCCTGGCGTTATCGAGGTAAATATACAACCTGCAACTTCATGGGGTGACTTGAGCGATAATCTTTTAAAACTATATGATGATGCGAGAAAATCTCGTCTTGGAACTGAAAAGTTTATGCTTGATGGAAAACATACAGGAACAGGTGGCGGAAACCATGTGACGATAGGCGCTATGAAGCCCTCAGACAGCCCGCTTCTAAGACGACCTGAACTACTAAGAAGCTTGATTACATTTTGGCAGCATCACCCTGGACTATCATATCTTTTCTCAGGTGCATTCATCGGTCCAACATCTCAAGCGCCGCGCGTGGATGAGGGAAGAGCTGAAAATCTTTATGAGCTAGAGATTGCATTTTCGCAGATTCCAACAGATGGGGAAGTTCCTTTTTGGCTAACAGATAGACTGTTTCGCCATATGCTAACAGATATCACTGGAAATACGCATCGTTCGGAGTTTTGTATAGATAAACTCTACTCGCCAGACTCCAGTTCTGGAAGACTCGGTATCTTAGAACTTCGTGCGTTTGATATGCCACCACACCCACAAATGGCGCTACTGCAAATGCTTCTTGTGCGAACTCTTGTTTCACTCTTTTGGAGAAAACCGTACAAGCATAAGCTTGTTCGTTGGGGAACTCAGCTTCATGATAAATTTTTACTTGAACACTATGTAAAAGATGACATCAGAGATATAGTTGAGTTTTTAAATAACGAGGGATATGAGTTTAAACTTGATTGGTTTGACCCATTTTTTGAGTTTAGATTTCCGCTTTATGGAATGGCTAGTGTTGAGAATTTTCATCTTGAACTACGAGCCGCGATAGAGCCGTGGAATGTTCTAGGTGAAGAGAGCGGCTCACAAGGAACTGCAAGATATGTGGACTCATCACTAGAGAGAGTTCAAGTAAAAGTGAGCAATTTTACTCCAGAGAGATATGTTCTTACATGTAACTCAGTTGTAGTTCCGCTAAGTCCTACTGGAATCGAGGGAGAGTTTGTCGCAGGAGTAAAATACAAAGCGTGGCAACCTTGGTCAGCTCTTCATCCAACTATTGGAGTTGATACTCCACTGGTTTTTGATGTAGTCGATAAATGGAACCAAAGATCAATCGGCGGGATGAGCTATTTTGTCTCACATCCAGGTGGGCGAACTTATGATACTTTCCCAGTAAACAGCTATGAAGCAGAGGCAAGACGCACAAATAGATTTTGGGATTTTAATCATACTCAAGGCGAGGTTGAATATATATCATCTGCTATCGTAAAACAATCAACAGTAGAGGTAAATGGTACAAAAAGAGCAGTGTTGGCAAAACAGAGTACAAAAGAGAACAAAAAGTTTTTATATCAACATGTATCACAAAGCATAGAGTATCCAAATACGCTAGACCTAAGAAGAAAGTGGGCAAAACAGTAACTTATGGCTCTTTTTGACTCCTATTTTTCAGAATCTTCTTTTGACGAGTTGTTTGATAACAACCATAACATCAGGGATTACTGGAAAGATATACTTAAAAATATAGAATTTGCTGGGTTAGACACACTAAATAAAAAACAAGCAGATATTGATTGGCATCTGCAAGACAATGGTGTTACATATAACATATACAGTAACGATAACAACATAAACCGCGCTTGGAGCCTAGACCCAATACCTTTCGTTATATGCGAGAGTGAGTGGGAAGAGATAACAAAAGGACTTATCCAAAGAGCAAAACTTCTAAATCTAATCCTAAGAGACATCTACTCCCAGCAGAGACTCATTAAAGACGGAATCATACCCGCTGAGATTATTTATGGAGACAAAGGTTATGCAACAGAAGTTTTTAACCTTGGGAACAGAGACAATTTCAATCTCTACTTTTATGCAACCGATATAGCAAGAGGTCCAGATGGCAAAATGTGGGTTATCGGAGATAAAACACAAGCTCCATCAGGGCTTGGATATGCCATAGAAAATAGACTAACTATGAACGTAATCTCTAAAGAGTTGTATCCAAATATCAGTACAAAAAAACTGTTTCACTTTATAGATGAATTTAAAGAGTTAATCAAAGATTTAGCAGATGGTGACACCTCATCAGCGGCTATCTTAACCCCTGGACCATACAATGAAACATATTTTGAACACGCTTATTTGAGTTCATTTTTAGAGATAGATTTAGTTCAGGGAGAGGATATTCTTAGTAAAAATGGTGCGCTATGGCTAAAGAGTTTGGGTGGACTTAAAAAAATAAATACACTTCTAAGAAGAGTTGATGATAGATTTTGTGATCCTCTTGAGCTAAATAGCAACTCAAAACTTGGCGTTGCTGGTTTTGTAGAATCTATGCGACAAAACAATCTAAATGTGATAAATCCAATAGGCAGCGCTATTTTAGAAAATGTTCAACTAAATCCTTTTATGAACAAAATCGCTCACTATTTTTTACAAGAAGAGCTGATTTTGCCTCAAGTTGCCACATGGTGGTGTGGTCAAAAAGAGGAGTTAAAATTTGTTATGAAAAATCTCAATCAGCTTATAGTAAAAAAAATAGATACAACGCAAGATAGTGTTGTTTATCTTGGAAAAGATTTATCAAAAAAAGAGCTTCTCTCTCTGGCTAAACTTATAAGACAAAATCCTAGCAAATATATAGCTCAAGAGGAGATAAGCTTCTCAACAACGCCTTACTATGGAGGTGGCAAAATTGAGCCAAGAAATGCTGTTATAAGAACATTTTGTCTAAAGGGCAGTGATGGATATAGCGTTATGGATGGCGGACTTGTTAGAGTCTCTCCTATAAAAGATGCGCTTTTAGTATCATCACAAAAAGGCGGAACAAGTAAAGATTTATGGATACTATCAAGTAAAGATGAAGAGCACTATCAAGGTGATAACTCAAGGCATGAAAAGTATCTCATTACCGCTATAAACAATATCTCAACACTAAGAGCAGAAAATCTGTTTTGGCTTGGACGATACCTCTCAAGAGCAATTGATACTACAAGATTTATAGTGTATATTGTAAAAAAACTGACAAATCTATATCGTTATGAGATTTCAAATTCACAAGAAGCGCAAGAAATTTTGCAAAAAGCTTTAACGCACCTCACGATGACATATCCAGGGTTTTTAGACAATAATCAATCAAGTATAAATCCAACAGATGAGATTTTATCTGTAATTAAAAATAGAGCACATGGTGGTTCACTCACCTCTATAATCTATATGCTCTCAAATTCAAATATAAACCTAAAAGACCTTCTAGCTGTAAAATCAACTAAACTTTTGGAAAAAATTGGAAAAGATTTAGATCTATTTATATCTAAAACAGATACTACAAGTATCGATATAGCCAACGAGCTCAACAAACTCTTACTCTATCTTATAGCCTACAAAGGGCTAGTTGGTGAGAGTATATTTAAAGAGCAGGGGTTAATCCTCTACGATATAGGTTACAAAATAGAGAGTGCTTCAACTCTTATCTCAAAAGCCAGATCTATGTTGTGTATAAAACTAAACAAATCAGTTACCTATGATGTCCTAGAAGCGATGCTAAACTCTATGGAGAGTATGAATGCATATAGAGCGCAGTATAAAAGCTCACTTATGCATGAGAATGTAGTGGAATTTTTAGTGCTAAATAAGCAATTTCCAAAGTCACTAGCATATATAACTACTAAATTGGCAGAGGAGTTTAAACAGCTTCCAAAGTCAAAAGATTATCTGACTGATTATGAGAAGCCAATCGCTGAGGCATGTCTGTTTTTAGATAAGTTATATATAGAAGATATTATGAGACTTCAAGATGAAGAAGTTGTATACACAGAGCTAGACAGCGCACTATCAAAGCTCTCAAACTATTTTTCAGAGTGCTCAAACGAGTTTACAAAAACCTATTTTTCACACTATGATGAGTAACAAAAATGATTTATGAAATTTACCACAAAACAACATTTAGCTATCAAAGTCTAGTAACTTTTAGTCATAACATAGCAAGAATAAAACCAGCAGATAGCGCATTTCAAAGAGTTCTTAGTTTCTCTATGGAGATAGAGCCAGAAGTTTTTGAGTTCTTTGATTTTGTAGATATGTTTGGAAATGCAAACCGACATATATTGGTTAGAGAAGCTCATCAATCTTTGAGTGTTGTTGGAAAGTCAAGGGTTGAACTGCTACCAGATTTAATGCAAAGAAGCATTAACGCTATCAAACAAAACAGTATTACTTATGCCAAAGCACTAGAGAGACTATCTAGTTTTCATCCAGATGATTTAAGTGCAAAACAGTTTTTATTTGAATCAGAACTGATACCAAATGCCTCTTTAGCAATAAAAAAATATGCTCTTGAGTCATTTCATAAAAATAGAGATATTTTTGAAGCAACTGAGGAGTTTATGAGTAGAATTTTTAATGATTTTACGTTTTTAAATGGCTTTAGCACTATTACTACACCCATAGAGACAATCTTTGAAGCAAAAAAAGGTGTCTGCCAAGATTTTGCACAGTTTGCAATCTCGGCTCTAAGAGCGATAGGACTACCTGCAAAATATATAAGTGGGTATATCGAGACAAAGCCACCAGAAGGTGAGGAGAAACTTTTTGGAACAGATGCCTCACACGCTTGGTTTAGTGTATATATACCAAGTATGGGATGGGTGGGATTTGACCCAACTAACAACATAATACCAACGGACCAACATATCATTTTAGGCGCAGGAAGAGACTATAACGACATCTCCCCACTAAAGGGTGTGGTTTCAAGCAGTGGAGGCAGTCAGCTCTTGGTTATGGTAGATGTAAAAAGAGTGGATAGCAAGACGCTAATACAGCAACAGATGCAGATGCAAATACAATAATTGCGCGGTGTTTTATTAATCGCTCTTAATTATCCTAAAAGCTAACGCACCTTCTAAAATCAATCCATTTTTATAGCAACACACTATCATTCCATTACATGTAGATATAAAAGTATGTACAATTTCTCCATTTAGGGAGTGGACTATTTGTCCTATAACATCGCCTTTACTGATATAAGTACCCTCTTTTTTCATAGTAATAAAGATACCGCTCTTTGGAGCTTTTGCTATCTCAATATCTTCTTGTGCAGCGATAACTGACTCAAAACCATTTAAAACTCTATAATCAATAAGTTTGTTTTTACTAAGAAATTGAATAATTCCCTCAAAAATTTCATTTGAGTTATCTATATCAATCTGGTTCTTGTTTGGACAAACAATAGAGTAGGCCTTTGTCTCCCAAAGTTGCCAGTTATACTGAAGTGTTACTGTATCTACTGGGGTTAGCTCTCTATGATTTACAACTCTAAAGCCAAATGTTTTAGCACCCTCTATATCCTCAAAACCAGATTTAAAAAGTTTTACATATGGGATACAGTTAGACAAATCTTCTCTGCTCTCTAAGATAATTCCATAGGTATAACCACGAATGGCATCAAAGACTTTTTTTGCTATTCTCTGCGTTGTCTCGCCTAGTTCATAACCTGGGAACATTGTGTTTATGTTTGTCTTATCTAGTGGCCAAAATCTCTCATTTATATTTAGCGCATAACTGTTGATGGAGGGAATAACAAGTATATTTCCTCTTATTTTATCTTTATCATGAATCTTGTTTTTTAAAAAATCTACTAATTTTGAAGCACTATAAAGAGGAAGTATATTTTTACCCTCCATAGCACCAACTATGGCAACACTTGGGGCATATGGGTCGCTTCCCTCAAAGAGATACCCCTCTATAACCAAAGGAGCTCTATTTAAAGATGTAAAGTTTGCAATTTCAATTATCTTCATTTGTCTCTCTCTCCAAAGATTCTCGCAAGAAGTGAACCCTCATAAACAACTGGAAATTCACGAAGCGTAAAAAGAATACCACTATTTGGCGCGTATAGCGTATCTAAGGTAGCACCAGTCAGAGGCTCAACTATCGTGCCAATCTTCTCATTTTTTTTGATAATAGCGCAGTGGTCAAGTGCTGGAACAAAGAGCCCGCTTGATGGAGAGTTAAGATAAAATACTTCTCCAATTTCTGATAAAAAGGGCTCTCTAGCTTCAAATGAATTCTCTGTTGTTATAATTCCCTCTTTTTTCATAAGGTTTAGCATCCCACATAAGAGCTGTTCCCCATACTCTTTTGTCAGACGCATACCAACGCCCATCTCTACAACTAGAGTTTTTGTCCCGAGTGAGTTCATTGTATGCGAAAAAGTAGCTTCAAGAACCGTAACAGCGTCATGAATCCAGATAAAATCACAATTTAGCTCTTTTGCAAGAGGAAGTGTAAAGTTTGAAAACTCTTTATTTATTCTTATCTGTGGTATCTCTCTTAAGAAGATATTTGACGAGTGTATATCTATGGCAATATCACTTCCTTTTATATCCTGTACGAGAGCATGAACGAGTTGCCCAGGTAAAAATCCATCTTCTCCGCCTGGAAAAACTCTATTTAAATCAACCTCATAAAGAGGAAAACCTCTTGTTATAGTATCAATCCCCAAAGGGTTTACTGCTGGATATATATCTATAATTCCACTTATTGCATCTTGATTTTCGTTGAGCCAAGAGGTAAGGAGATAGATGGCATATTGACCCTCTAGCTCATCTCCATGTGTGCCACTGACTATGCTTATTCTTTTTAAATTATCACTTTTTTGAAGTGGTTCAAACCTGCTTCTTTTTATACTAAGTGTCTCACCAACTGGCAGTTGAGATGAGAATATCTCTTTTACTTGCATTATCATCCTACTATTATTTGTCCGATTCTTTTATCAATCTCTGCCATGATGTCCTCTTTCTCTGCATTTAGACTCTGATATGCCTCTACATCAGCTTCATTTTTACATAAGAGTTTTTTTATAATTGAATCTATATTTTTAACCACGACCTTAACTAGCTCTTTATCTGAATCAAATCTTAGATGAAAGTCTAGCTCTTCTACGACTTTGCCAAGCCTAAAAAAGTAATCACTTGATTGTCTATTTTTTCTTCTTGATAGTGTTCCCCAAATCTCACGAATGATAGAATCAGAAGAATCAATACACTGATGAGTTATATCTATCTTATTTTTAGAGGCTCTCTCAAGGATAGCATTAAGATCCATAATCTCTCCAAAAGCCTCTGTATCTATATGTGAACGACATATAATCGCATTTTCTCTTGCCATTAAAGTAAGGTTGTATATATTTGCTGAGTGTTCACCTAAAATCGCATTGTTTAAAAAACTTTGTGAATTTGTATATTTTAAATCTATACCAAATTTTTTATAAAGAGCAACTCCTTCATCTTTGTCAATGTCAATTACTGAATCGTAAGCTTTCATTACCAAAATAAAAGTTGAACCGATTCTCTCTAAGTATCTTCCAAGCCAGTATAAGTTTGTGGCTACATTTGCTGTTAATAGTTGTTCCATCTTCTACTCCATAATCCATGTATCTTTAAAACCGCCACCCTGAGATGAGTTTACTAGGTAGTTTCCAGCTTCAAGAGCATATCTTGTGAGTCCACATTCCCAAACTTTTACATCTTTGCCCATTACAACATAAGCTCTAAAATCCGCTTTTCTATCTTGCAGTTTTCCATCTATGTAGCACTTCTCATCATAAAACTCTACCAACTCCTGAGCGATAAATCTTCTAGGATCTGCTTTAATGATTAGTTTCAAATCCGCTATTTTAGTTGCCGTCATAGCGTGTCCAAACAACACGCCATATCCACCAGCTTCGGCTACATCTTTTATAACTAATTTTTCCATATTGTTAAAGATATAGTCCATATCCTCTTTGAAATATGGCAGATAAGTTGGTGCATTTTGAAGTATCGGCTCTTCGCCAAGATAGTATTTAATCATCTTTGGAACAAAATAGTATATTCCCTTATCATCAGCAACACCGTTTCCGATGCCGTTCATTATGGCTACATTTCCGCTCAGATAAGCCTCAACAAGGCCAGGAACACCGATAAGGCTGTCTGGATTAAAAAAAGATGGGTCTAAGAAATCATCATCAAGTCTTCTATAAACTGCGCCTACTTTTATAAGTCTTCCATCATAGTTTTTAAAGTACAACTTTTTATCAACAACTTTGAGCTCATGAGCGCGAACTAATTCAGCACCAATTTTATCTGCTAAATAGCTATGCTCATAATATGCAGCATTAAATCTACCTGGAGAGAGGACAATGTTTATCCCTCCACAGTTTACATAGTTCATGGCATCAGCTATATATTTTGGATACTGTTTAATTGGCTTGATTTTCATACTCTCAAAGAAATCTGGATAGATTTTTCTATATGTATCTCTGATTGAGAGTGGATAGCTAGAGCCACTAGGAACTCTTAAGTTGTCCTCTAAAATAACCCACTCATCATTTGCAGAATCTTTTACAAGGTCAATGCCATTTATGTGAGTTCTTATTTTTTGTGAGGGAGAAAAGCCTTTAAATTTTTCTAAGTAACCTTTGGCTTGAAGAACAAACTCTCTTGGTACTACGCCATCATTTATAATCTTCTCATCGGTATATAAATCCTCCAAAAACATATTTAGCGCAGTTACTCTTTGAACTAAACCTTTTTCTATTTTTGAAAAATCTTCTTTTGATATAATGCGTGGAACAACATCAAAAGGAAGGGAACGCTCTATGAAATTGCCATCTTTATATAGATTGAAATTTATTGCGAACTTGTCCATATATTTTTTAAATTCATCTATTTTTTTTCTATCTTGTTTTGAGAATATTTCCCAAAATTTTTCATGTGACTCTGTTGATTTTTCTAACAATGAACACCTCCAATTTATGACATAAAATAATTATACCATCATAAAATAAGAATAATAGAACCCCTTCAATCAATAATAAATATTTTATTACTATAGCTACACTCATTGGTGCTAAGTTTTTAAGTTAATTTTTTGATATAAGAGTTATTAAAGTAAGGCAATGTATAATTTTTTAAAATACAAATCTATATGATAAATTGGGTAAATTTTAATGTCTAGTAAATATATTTTAATTGATAAAAACATTATTTGAGAAGGCGCTACTTTTGACTTTGATATTTACTTTCCACCAGAGTCTACAACAGAGATAAAATGTTGTATAGGCAAGGGTTTTGTCGTAACATCTGAGAATAAAACAGTGTTGCAAGAGGTTGAAGCTCTATACGTAATAGATGCCGAGCATAGCGAGTATAAAAAGTACTATAAAACATATCTAGATTCAATAGTTAAAAGCAAGAATGTCAGTTTTGAAGCAGAATCTAAAGTTTTATACAAAAATGCCTCAAAAATCTTACTTGATTTTTTTGAAAATCCAGAAAATATGACCAACTATGATTCTATAAAAAAAATAGTAGGTGACATTGTTGGAACAGTAGCAGATGAACATTTTAGAGTAAAGTCGTTGATGAGTGAAGCAACAGGTGAATATTATGTACATACACACTCTTTAAATGTAACTATTTACTCTTTGTGTTTAGGGACTTGTATCGGACTTAGCAAAGATGAGCTCCATGAGCTTGGCGAATCTGCAATGTTGCATGATATAGGAAAGAGTAAAATTGATTCTGCTATTATAGATAAAAATGGAAAGTTAACAAAAAAAGAGTTTGAAGAGGTAAAGAAACACGCTCTCTTTGGGTATGAGATGGCAAAAAAAATTGGTATAAAAAATGAAAATATTCTAGCTGGAATAATATATCATCACGAAAAGATTGATGGTACTGGCTATCCTTGTGGACTTAAAGAAGAACATATTCCTCTTTATGCTCGTATCATAAGTATATGTAGTATTTTTAATGCAATAACAAGCAAAAGAACATATAGAGATGCTCTGCTTACTTTTGATGCCCTAAAGCTGATGAAACTTCAAATGAAAGATTATTTAGATTCTAAACTTATAAATAAATTTATCGAGATATTTAAATAAAAAAAGGAGAAATTATGAGCAGAGTTTTAGTGCCATTAGCAGATGGATTTGAAGAGATAGAAGCAATTAGTATCATAGATGTTTTAAGACGAGGAGATATTGAGGTTATCGTTGCATCTTTAGGCAGTAAAAAAGAGGTAAAAGGGGCACATGGTGTTGTTGTTTTAGCTGATACTGACGTAAATAGTGTAGATGTAGCTACTCTTGATATGATAGTTCTTCCAGGTGGCTGGGAAGGCACTTTGGCTCTTAGAGATGATGAGAATGTTCAAAAAATACTTCAAATCATGGACAGAGAGGCAAAACTAATAGGTGCGATTTGTGCAGCACCACTTGCGCTTCACACTGCTGGGGTTTTAAAGCACAGCTATACATGTTATCCAACTGTTGAGACTCAGATAAGAGAAGATGGTTTTAGCGATAAAGAGATGGTTGTACAAGACGCAAATGTTATGACATCTCGTGGACCAGCTACTGCTATGTGCTTTGGTCTGCAAATACTTAAAAAACTCTCAGGCAAAGAGAAGTTCCAAGAGGTTAAGAGCGCTCTTCTGGCAACTTACTGTAACTAAAGAGAAGATTTTTAAGAGATTTTTGCTCATCTAGGTTTGCAAATTCGCTTACATTTTGGAGTCTTCTCACAAAGCTAAACTCAGGTGCAAACTCCTTAAAGAGGTTGATTATAAATTCGCTATCTAACTCAGTTGAGTTTAGACATGCCAAAACCATAGCCCCATCTGAAGAGATTTGAGAGAGTTTTTTTACAATCTTCTCATAATCTTTAGTTGCTTCAAAACTACCTCTTTGAAAGGTCGGCGGGTCTATTATGATGAGGTCGTATGGGGAGTTTTGTTTTATTTTTGAGAAAGATTTTAGTATGTTATATGGTAAAAAACTGACACCTTTTGGGTCAATCTTATTTAGAGAGTGATTTGATTTACCGATTGAGAGAGAGCCCTTGCTCATATCTATGTTTGAAACGCTTAGCGCACCGCCTAACTTTGCTGCAACACTAAAGGCACATGTATAACTAAAGAGATTTAGCACTCTTTTATCTTTTGCATTTTCTCTCACAAACGCTCTGCCATTTTTCATATCTGCAAAGTAGTAGCTGTTTTGGTTTGAGATAAGGTTTAGTTTAAGCTTCATTCCATTTTCAAGTGCATAAAGGTTCTCATCAAGTTCTCCAACTAAAACCTCACCAAAAGAGCCTTTTTCATAGCGTCTTTGCACAACTAAGGTTTTATATCTTGAGGAGATAGTAAACTCTTGTAGCATCAAAATAAGCTTCTCTTCATCCTCATCTTTTGCAAAAAAAGCGACACTTAACACTTTGTCTATTGAGTCAATTGTAAGATATTTAAAACCATCATAAAGTCCGCCTCTGCCGTGAAATAGCCTCTTAAACTCCTCGGTTGCATCTTTAGAATTTTCTATCAGTAAGACCCTTAACTCTTCAATGTTCATTTTTTTATCCAATAATTTTAATTAATAACTCTTATAAATTGTATAATTTTAACTATTTATTGAATAAAAGGCAAAATTTGAATAAAAAAGTTGTTGTTATTGGCGGTGGTTATGGCGGACTGCGTGCAATAGAATTTTTGGCACAACAGAGTGATATGGATGTAACGCTAATAGATAAACACCCATACCACTACCTACAAACTGAGGCTTATGGATATATAGCTGGTAGATTTGATTTGCATGACGTTGTAATTGACTTACAAGATTGGTGCAGTGGGTTTAAGAAAAAAGTGACATTTGTTTATGACAATGTTGTGAGTGTTGATTTTGAATCACAAAGTGTTGAAGTCTGCAAAGGGGCTTTCTCTTATGACTATCTCATAATAGCAACTGGCGCTAAAACAAACTTTTTCTCTTTTATTGAAGGCTTAAGAGAGCATAGTTTTGGAGTTAAGAGTCTTCATAGAGCGCATAACTTTAGAGCTGAGTTTGAAAATCTAATATATAAAAAACTTCAAAATGAAGAGGTGCAAGAGATAAACCTTGCCATTGGCGGAGCAGGGCTTAGCGGTGTTGAAGTTGCAGCCGAGATGGCAAATGTAGTAGAGGTCTATAAAAAAACAATAGGCAGCAGAGTAAATAACATAAAAATATATCTCATTGACGCAAGTGAGACTATTTTGCCAGGGATGAGCAGTTTCTTGATAAATAGCACACACAAAAGACTCGAAGAGTTGGGTGTAAATATTTTAACAAACGCTTTTATTGATAAGATGGATGAAAACTTTATCTACTTCAAAAATCAAGATGCTATAAAATACCATTTTATGATATTTACAGGCGGTATAAAAGCGTCTGATTTGAATGAAGCTATAGATGTAGAGAAAAACAGAATCTCTCAATTTATTCCAGACAAGATGTTAAATATAGCTCAAAGAAAAAACGTATTTGCCATAGGAGATTGTGTAGAGATACGTGACGCAACTGGCGGTATCCTTCCTCCAACTGCTCAAACAGCCGAGAGAAGTGCAGAATATGTGGCTGAGTCTATCCGTAAAAACATTGACAACAAAAGCATAAAACCATTTGACGCTAAAGTTCTTGGAGTCTTCATCGCTCTTGGTGGAAGATGGGCAAGCGGGGAACTCTTTGGAGTGATAAAAGTAAAAGGATATAGTGCGTATCTGCTAAAAAAAGCCATAACATACGCTTACTATTTAGGGCTTCGTCTTCGTATAAACACAGGATATAAAAATAGGATAAAAAATCCCAAGTAGTTATATCTTCTCCCAAAAACTCCCTTGAGGAGTATCCATAAGATTTACGTTATAAGCTAAAATCTCATCTCTTATCGCGTCTGAAGCTGCAAAATCTTTTGCGCTCTTTGCCTCATCTCTCATCTGTATAAGCGTTGCAATCTTTGTTTTTGTCTCTTCATCAACTCCAAACTGAAAGTACTCATAAGGATTTTTTTCGCCAAAACCTAAAAGCTTTTCTATGTATGAGAGATTTGAGAGAGTTTCGCGTTTTAGCTCTTTATGCTTTCCTGCGGTATCTAGCGTCTCATTTGCACGAGTTATCATCTCATCTATCAGCGCCAAAGAAGCAGAGATATTTAAATCATCACTAAGAGTACCAAGAAGCTCGTTTTGAAATAAAGTTTTCTCATTTTCATGAGTTAGCCCAAAGAGTCGCTTTTTAACTCTATAAACCTTATCAAGGCGTTTTTTTGCAGTTGCCAAATCTTCTTCATTAAAGTTAAAGTTGCTTCTGTAATGTGTACTAAGAAGATAAAAGCGTAAAACTTCTCCCTCATATATCTTTAACGCATCTTTTAGAAAAAAACTGTTTCCAAGACTTTTGCTCATCTTCTCACCATCAATGTTTACAAAGCCATTGTGCATCCAGTAAGCTGCGAGTGCGTGGTTGGTTGCACATCTAGTTTGTGCTGCTTCGTTTTCATGATGAGGAAAGAGCAAATCTGCTCCGCCTCCATGAATATCTACTGCAAACTTTGCATCAGGTTTGCTTAAGTGCTTCTCTATCATAGCTGAACACTCTAGATGCCACCCAGGGCGACCTTTGCCAAAAGGAGAGTCAAATGTTACGCTATCATCATCCACGCTTTTCCAGAGTGCAAAATCCGCTGCGTTTTTCTTGTGTGATGAGCTCTCTACACGCTGGAGTTTATCACTATCATCTTGAACTCTTTTTGATAATGTGAGATATTCGTTATCACTTGAAGTATCAAAATATACATCCCCATTAGCTGTTTTATATGCATGTTTGTTATCAAGAAGTTTTTGTATAAGCGCATACATAGCATCTAGTGACTCTGTCGCTTTAGGCTCTATATTTGGGCGTTTTATGCCAAGAAGAGCCATCTCTTTATGATAAGCATCCGTATAAAAGTCTGTTATCTCTTTGATAGTTTTGTTTTGCTCTAGTGCTTTTTTGATGATTTTATCATCTATGTCAGTAATGTTTCTAGCATAAGTCACTTCATAACCATTAGCACTCAAAACTCTACAGAGCAGGTCAAAAACCAAAGCACTCTTAGCATGTCCTAAATGTGCATCATCATAAACAGTAGGACCACATACATAAAGTGAGACTTTCCCATCAACTTGAGGTATAAACTCTCTTTTTATCTTTTTCGCCGAATCAAATATAAACACTGATGAAATCCTTCAAAACTATAAGTATAATTGTAAAAATCGAAGAGCCAATTAAGAGATAGATTGCTTTTTTGTTTCGGAGTATATCAAAAAAATCTTTTACTCCAAATGCTTTTATGGTCATAATAAAGCCTATAAAACCGCTGATTGTTCCAGCTAGTGCTAAACCAGAAGCTCCTAGAGGGGTGATGAGAATTAGGGCAAATGCAATATAGAAGAGAAGAGAAAAGGTTGCTATTTTTGCGGCATGAAGCTGTTGTTCGTTTGCATATAACCAAAGTAAAAATAGTTTTTGAAGACCAAGCGGCAGAAGTCCTAACATGTACATTTGAAGTATTTGAGCAGTTACAAGCGTATCTTTTGCTGTAAATGAGCCTCTCTCAAATAAAAACCAGATAATCTCATGCGAGAGGATATAACCGCCTATCGTACTTGCACTGAGTAGAGCGGCTAAAAACCAAAAAGCCTTTCGCATATACTCTCTTGCTTTTTTCTCATCACTATTTTTTATATATCTTGCTATTGATGGAAAGAGCGCTATAGAAGTTGCTATTGCAAAAAGAGCAAGAGGGAGTTGAAAAATACGGTTGGCATAGTATAGATAACTGATAGAACCAGTTGCTAGAAATGAAGCCAAAAACGTATCTAAAAAGGCACTAACTTGAGGAGTTGAGTTCCCCCACATAGCAGGAAAAAACTGTTTTTTAAATTTTTTGCTATCTTCTTTTATGAGATGTGATTTTTCTTTTATATATTTAAAACCGCCATATAAAGGTTTAAAAAGAGCTAGATTGTAAAGAGCTATGATATGTGCTATTAGTTGTAAAATACCGCCAATAACTACACCAAAACTAAGATAGTAGACTATCTCGCTTTGACTTTTATCTTCACTAAGCAGTAACGCTATGATGAGCGAGATATTTAAGAGTGCAGTAGAAAATGCTGTTGTAGCAAAGTGGCGTTTATACTGAAGCATAGTGCTTAAAAAAGTAACCCCAAATATAAGAGGCAAGTACCAAAAGTTTATAGCAACATATGGGGCTGATAACTCAATTGTCTTTTCATCAAACCCAACTGCGATTGCTGAGGCAGCAAGAGAGGGCATAATATTTACTAGCATAGTTATAACAAGGATAATTGATAAAAATAGTAAAAATATATTTGCAGAAAAAAGAGATTTATGTCTTGCGTGAGCATAAGCGGGGATAAAAGCTTGAGTGAAAGCACCTTCGGCGAATATTCGTCTAAAAAGGTTTGGCAGTTTAAAGGCGACAAAAAATATATCACTATATATATTTGCGCCAAGAGCAGAAGCTGTTAACATGTCTCGCAAAAATCCTAAAATTCTTGAGAACAAAATTCCAAAGCTGTTGGTAAATATGGCTTTAAACATGGGCTTCTTTTAGGTAATATGATAACTTTTACGAAAGTTTAACAAATGTTTGATTAAAATGTAGAGTTTATTTTTTTAAAAAATTTAAAGTTAGGTTGAAAGTATGGGATTATTTGGTTCGAGTAGCAATACAGAAGAAATAGTAAAAACAATTCGCCCAACTGTTGTAAAAACCCAAAACGTTGCTAAAGAACTTATAGAAATAGCAAAAAAAAATGGAGTTAGTACAAGCAGTCTGGATTTTGACATACTAGATATACAAACATATACAAGAAGAAACAAAGAAAATGTCGAGCTGGAATGGGAAGCGATAAGCAGAAATGAACTACGAGAATTAGATGATGCTGCATCAATATTAAATAAAGATTTTCAGATTAAGCAGACATACGAAATAGAAGTTTATTCAAAAAACGATGATAACGTTTTTAAAGATTTTAACGCTGCAATAGGAGCCAATGCTACTAAGTGCAAAGTTTATCTGAGTATAAAAGAGGGTTCGCAAGTTATTGTCACTCCAAGGATTGAAGAAGAATTTTTAAAGTATATAAATAAGAGCAAAGTTCGTGCAGGTATTTTGTTAGATATTTTTGATGAGATGGTTCCTGAGATAATATCTAGAGTTTCAGTTACTGCAAAAGTAGACGGAATTGTAAAATATGATAAAAACCAAACGATAGTTATATCTGAGGGTTATGAACCAGCAGCTACTATAAATGATGAGCTCATAAAGCACTATGAAAAAGAGACTGCAACAGATGCGCATGAAAAGGTTGATTACTCTAAGAGAGGTTTTATTCACAGCGTATTAGAAGATGAGTTGCTTATGGAATATATAAAGCCAAAAAAAGGCAAAGCTGGAAGAAACTGTCGTGGTGAGTTTATGGAGCCCTCTGAACCTACAGTTAAATATGCACCTGACTTTACAGTTGATGAAACAATAGAGATAATAGATTCAAAAGATAATATTCTCTACAAGGCAAAAAAAAGCGGATACATAAGCTTTGAAGCAAAAAAATATCAGATAAAATCAGAGATGGATATTGGTGAAATATCTTTTAAAACAACAGGCTCTATTTTGACTGGATTGGATTCTGATGTCTCTTTAAGTGTCAAAGAGAGTGACTCCCAAAAAGATGCAATAGGCAACGGCATGGAGGTTGAAGTTAGCGAGATAGATATTAGCGGAAATGTAGGCCCAAACTCAAAAATATATGCAAAAAGAGCCACAGTAGAGGGACAAACTCATAAAACATCGCAAATAACCGCTAACAACCTAACTATCAATGTTCACAAAGGTAGTGCCAAAGGCGATAACATCAAGATAACACGCTTAGAACATGGATTGGTTGAGGGAAAAAAGGTTGAGATTGCTCAAGCTCTAGGCGGAAATATAAGAGCTAAAGATATAGAGATTGGTATCTGTACTTCTCATGTTAAAGCGACAGCTTCAAGGCTGATAGAGATAAAAAAACTTCAAGGAAGTGAAAACGTCTTTACAATTGACCCAATTTTACAACAAGAGAAGATTGAAGATTTTAGTGAAAATAAAAGTGAGATCAGTGAGCTAAAAACAAGTATCGATGATATTAAAAAAGAGATAGACAGATATAGAAAATTAGTTATAGACAACACGGACGCTTTTAATGAAGTCAAAAAAAGATTGATGCATTACAAAAAAAATGGAATTAAAATGCCATCATCTTTTGTGACTAAATATAAACAATTCTTAAAGATTCAAGAGTACTTGGAGATAATAACCAACGAGTACAAAGTTAAAAATGACAAACTGACTCTTCTAACGACTAAAACAGCCTCTTTTCAAGATAATATTTTTGATGCACGAATCATAAACAGAGATAGATGGAGTGGGCATAATGAGATTGTTTTTAGACTTGTTCAACCACCAATCGAGCTTAGCTATAAGCCACCTGAGGGCTCTATGGATAAGGTGTTCGCAATTGTAGAAGATAAAGATGGAGTTTATGAGATAAAGGCGGTAAAAGAGTGATAGTAGGGGTAAGAGGAAAGATTGTTTCCAAAGAGCCTTCGTTTGTTCATGTAGATGTTAGTGGTGTTGTTTATGAAGTTTTTATATCATTGCAAAGTTTTTCTGCCATAGGTGGCGATGAAGTTAAGCTGTTTACTTCACATATCATACGAGAAGATGCGCAGTTACTTTATGGATTTTTAGAACTTAGTGAGAAAAAACTATTTGAGCGTCTTATTAAAATAAACGGAGTTGGTCCAAAAGTAGCGATGGCTATATGCTCTACATATACTCCTTCTCAATTTGCAGTTGTTTTGAACAATAAAGATATAACAGGAGTTCAAAGAGTCCCTGGTATTGGTCCTAAAAGTGCTGGAAGGATTTTAGTGGAGCTTAGTGGCTTTGATACTGAACTAATATCATCTACGGACGAACCAAAAAGCTTATCAGTTTCTCAAGCAAGTGAGGCACTAGAGTCATTAGGATTTAAAAAAGATAAAATTTTAAAAGCATTAAGTTCATGCAGCGCAGTTGATACAGCGACATTAGTAAAAGAGGCATTAAAGCTTCTCAAAACAATTTAAAAGAGGTATATATTGAAGTTAACTATTTTATTCGGCGGTGCTAGTTTTGAGCATGAAATCAGCATAGTAAGTGCAATTACACTTAAAGCAAAATTATCAAATTATGAGTTAAATTTTATTTTTTGTGATCAAGACCATTCGTTTTATCTTATTGATGCATCAAAAATGAGAGCTACAACATTTTCAAGAGGTGAATATAAAAAGATGCCAAAGCTCTCATTAGCGCATGGCTCTTTTGTTAAAAAGGGACTTTTTAGCTCTTTTGAAATTAGCGATACTGTTTTAAATCTTATTCATGGTGGAGATGGAGAAGATGGAACAATCGCTGCAATTCTTGATTTTTTCTCAATCAAGTACATCGGACCAAGAGTAGATGCGAGTGTCTTCTCTTATGATAAAAGATACACTAAATGGCTCTGCCAAGCAAGAGGTGTTAAATGTCTTGATTCACAAGAGTTAAGTTCAAGTGAACACTCAAATATAAAAATTGCTTACCCTATTATCGTAAAGCCATCACGTCTTGGAAGCTCTATTGGTGTGAGCATAGTAAAAGATGAGAGTAAGCTTGACTATGCCCTTGATAGCGCATTTGAATTTGATAACTCAGTTATAGTTGAACCATTTTTAGAGGGTGTAAAAGAGTATAACTTAGCTGGTTTTAGCGCAAACTCAAAATTTTATTTCTCTATAATTGAAGAGCCTCAAAAAGAGGAATTCTTAGATTTTGAGAAAAAATATATGGATTTTTCAAGAAGTGGAGATGTAGAGGGTGCCCAGATAAGCAAAGAGCTAGAGTTAAAGCTAAGAGCAAGTTTTGAGAAAATTTATAAAAATCTATTTGAAGGCGCACTTATTAGATGTGACTTCTTTGTTGTTAATGGAGAGGTATTTTTAAATGAGATAAATCCAATCCCAGGGTCTATGGCAAACTACCTTTTTGAAGATTTCGGGGGCTCTTTAAAACTCCTTGCAGATTCACTTCCTCACACAAAAAGAGCTAAAGTAAATTATGAGTATATACACTCAATATCTAAAGCCAAAGGAAAGTAATGGCTGTAAAGTCAATACAGTTCAAAGAGCATACTATAGATATAAGTTATGAGATATTAAATCCAGACGCGAGTGTAGATATGATTGTTTTACATGGATGGGGAAGTAATAAAGCTCTTATGAAAAAGGCTTTTGCTCCATATATGGATACATTTAGACATATCTATATAGATTTACCAGGATTTGGAGGCTCTACTTGTAACCTTGCGTTAGAGACGAAAGATTATGCAAGAATAGTCGAACTTTTGATGATTCATTTAAATGCTTCTAAAGATATTATAGTAGGTCACTCTTTTGGTGGAAAGGTTGCTCTTTTACTTGAACCTTCTGTTTTAGTTCTACTCTCAAGTGCAGGAATTTATAGAACAAAATCTCTAAAAATAAGAGCAAAAATAGCACTGTTTAAATTTTTGAAACTCTTTGGACTGAGTAAATTTAGAGAGTTTTTTGTAGCAGCTGATGCAAAAAAACTAAGTGAGCCAATGTATCAAACATTTAAAAATGTTGTAGATGAGGATTTTTCAAAAGAGTTTGCTTCTTTTGATGGAAAAGCTCTTCTGTGTTGGGGAAGAGATGATGACGCAACACCACTAAGCAGCGGAGTAAAGATGCAAAAACTCATACAAGACTCAATGCTTAGTGTTTATGATGGTGATCACTACTTCTTTTTAAAACATGCAAAAGATGTATCACAAAATATACAAAACACATTTTTAAAAACATTGGAACATAAATAATGCAAGATTATGAAATTTTTATAGCATTTGTAACAAATACACTTTTTGTTTTGGTTTTGGGATGGTACCTTATCACAAACCTTCAGTGGTATGATTATAAACTCTCTCGTGTGCTCTTAAAGCACCATAAGCCTCATTGGCATATTATCTACTTTTTTATTCCATTTATCGCCTACTACACAACTGGGAAATTTTTTATAATATTTTTCTTTTTTGCTATCCTACCAGCTATCTTTTTGTGGCATAAAAAACTAGATAAAAAACTTGTCCTTACTTGGAGAGTAAAGAGATTTTTGATACTTCTTATCTCTTTGGTACTTTTCCAAAATGTCCTCTGCACAATCAAAAATGCTTGTGAAGTTTATGGTGTCTTTATGCCCTTGTTTGTGGCTTATATCGGTAGTTTTGCCATAGAGAAGTTTCTCTTTACATCTTTTAAAAGAGAAGCAAAAAAGAAGTTGCGCAGTATGGAAAAACTCCAGATAGTTGCTATTACTGGGAGTTATGGCAAAACAAGTATTAAAAACTTTGTTGCTCAAATTCTTAGTAAAAAGTTTACGGTTTATGCAACTCCAAGAAGCGTAAATACATTAGGTGGAATCATTAGAGATATAAATGAGTCTCTGCCAAAGAGTAGTGAAATATATGTTTGTGAAGCAGGAGCAAGACAGAGTGGCGATATATATGAAATAACAACTTTTTTAGAGCCTCAAAATGTTGTTGTTGGTAAAGTTGGTTTAGCTCACGTTGAGTACTTTAAAACTCTGCAAAACATTATCTCTACAAAACTAGAAATTATGAAATCTCCAAGACTGCAACATGCCTTTATCCACACTTCAGTGACAAATGAACCTCATGATAAGGTTACTTTTTTTGGAGATGAGATACAAAATATAGATGCAAAATTGGATGGAACTGATTTTGAGATGAAACTAGATGATGGAGTTTTATCACTTCATACTGAGGTTTTAGGCTCATTCCAAACTATGAATATCGCAGTGGCAGTTAGAATCGCTAAAACTTTTGGCATGAGTAACGATGAGATAATAAAAGCAGTTAGAGATTTAAAACCAGTAGAGCATAGACTTCAGATGATAAAAGCTGGAGGAAAACTAATCCTTGATGATGGTTATAATGGAAATATAGATGGGATGTTAGAAGCTATCAGACTCTGCTCTTTACATACTGGAAGAAAAGTCATCATAACTCCAGGGCTTGTTGAGAGCAGTGATGAGTTAAACCTAAAACTTATCGAAGCAATAAATGGCGTCTTTGAGATAGTTATAGTTACTGGCGCATTAAACGCAGAGCTTTTTGATAAAAACCTAAACGTAAAAAACAAGATAATACTTCAAGATAAGTCAAAGATTGAGTCACTTCTTGCATCACAAACAAAAGCAGGAGATATTATCCTCTTTGCAAATGATGCACCTAATTTTATATAGATGGATTTAATTTGATAGACAAAACCATAAAATATTTAGGCTATTTTACGGCTGTTGTATTGGCTGTTTTAGTTCTTCTTGTGGTTTATGATGCAACAGCTAGGTACATTTTTTCCACAGGCTCTGTTGCACTTCAAGAGCTTGAGTGGCATCTTTTTGATATTGTTATACTTTTTGCAATTGCATATACGCTTAGAGAAGGCGCACATGTAAGAGTAGATATATTTTATGCCTCTTTTAGCCAAAAAACAAAACTGCTTATTAACACTATCTCCTCTATCTTTTTTATACTCCCTTTTTCACTCTTAATTATTTACATCGGGATTGATTTTGTTTTGATGAGCTTTACTCAAAATGAGGCTTCATCAAACCCTGGAGGCTTAGAGTATAGATTTTTAGTAAAATCACTTATGCCTCTTGCCTTTGTATTTCTACTTCTTCAAGCTCTTAGGGATGCTAAAGATGAGTACATAAAATGGAGAAGCGAATGATAGCTCTACTTATGTTTGTTGTTGTTTTAACGCTTCTCATGGTTGGAGTTCCAGTTGCGTTTGTATTTGGAACAGTGTCAATATTTTTCGCCTTTTTTATACCTGAGATTGGGCTTGAAATCTTCTCAACACTCCCTTTTCGTATCTATGGAATTATGTCAAATACAACACTTATCGCTGTTCCTCTTTTTATCGCCATGGGTTTGGTTTTGGAGAAGTCACTTATGGCAGAAAAACTACTCGTTGCTATGAGTTCTGCATTTCGCACTATCCGTGGTGGTTTGGCTGTTAGTGTTGTGCTAGTTGGAGCAATGCTCGCTGCTTCAACAGGCGTTGTATCAGCTAGTGTTGTTATGATGAGTGTGATAGCGCTTCCTTTGATGCTTAGTTCAGGTTATGATAAAAGCCTAGCAAGTGGAACAATAGCTGCAAGTGGAACATTAGGTCAAATAATACCTCCTTCAATAATATTGATAATACTAGGCGATGTTATGAATGTGAGTGTAGGTGAGCTTTTTATGGGTGCTGTTTTGCCTGGATTTTTACTGGTCGTGCTTTACATCATCTATATTTTACTATTTTCATATCTAAAACCAGAAGTTGCGCCAATAGCAAAAGATGTTAAAGAGATAACGTACAAAGAGATCATAATGGCGATTATCCCGCCTATGCTTCTTATGCTATCTGTTTTAGGAACTATCTTTGCGGGAATAGCCTCTCCAACAGAGTCCGCTGCTTTTGGGGTTGTGGGTGCCCTTTTGCTCTCATACTTTAACAAATCACTAAATTTTGAGATGATTAAGTACGCGTCTCTTGGCAGTGTAAAACTAAGCGGTATGATTTTTATGATTTTGATAGGTGCAACAGCCTTTTCTTTGGTCTTTAACGAACTTGGCGGAAGTGATTTGATACTAGAATTTTTTTCTCAAGATATAGGAAATGTCTGGTTTTTTATAGCAGTTGCAATGCTCAGTATATTTATCCTTGGTTTTTTTATAGACTTTATAGAGATAAGTTTTATCATTGTTCCGATTTTAGTGCCAGTTATGAATGCTTTTGGGATAGACCCGCTCTGGTTTGCGATACTAATAGCATTAAATCTTCAGGCCTCCTTTTTAACGCCTCCATTTGGGCTCTCTCTCTTTTTCTTAAAAGGTGCAGCAGGAGATAGCGTAAAGACAATTGAGATTTACAAAGGCATCATCCCTTTTATACTTCTTCAACTTTTAGCGCTTATTTTAGTTATGATATTTCCAGATTTAGTTTTTGCTTTTGTTTAATTTAAACACAAAGAAGAAGTGATTCCTCTTTGTTACGTTAGCCGCTGAGGCACTAAAGTTAGCCTCTTGTGAGGCAGAGTATTTTAAGTAAAATAATGATTTTTTAACAAGGAAAAATAGCATGAAAGATATTTTATATGCGCCATGGCGAGATGAGTATATAAACGACAAAGAGATAAAAGGGTGTGTTTTTTGTCATATTAGTAAGCATGCTGAAGAAGATGAGAATCTACATGTACTTTATAGAGATGAGTTTTGTTTTATAGTAATGAACCGCTATCCATATACTCCAGGGCATTTTATGATTATTCCTCATCTGCATACTGATAAACTTGAAGAACTGCCTAGTGAAGTTTGGCTACACATCAGTGATTTGGCTCAAAAGTGCGTTCGTCTTTTAAAAGAGGGTATTGGCGCACACGGAGTAAATATCGGGATGAATTTAGGAAGTGCAGGGGGCGCTGGGATTGCAGAGCATATTCATATGCACTTAGTTCCGCGTTGGAGCAGAGATACAAATTTTATGACTTCTATCGCGCAAAACAGAGTTTACTCAACAGATTTTGTCAAAGTTTATAAAAAGATTAGGGATTTGATCCCGAGCTATATTAGCTAGGATTCCGCTTTGGATGGGGTAAAGGGATTCGAACCCCTGATGACTGGACCAAAACCAGTTGCCTTACCGCTTGGCTATACCCCAACAGTATAAACGCTTTTGCGAGGGTGGAATTATAAATATTCTACACTTATAATTAACTTAATAGTTGTGAAAAAAAGTACTACAAAAGTCGTTGCTAAAATGATAAAAAAAGGATGTATTATTGCATTAATATTTATAAAGTAAGAGGATTTTTATGGGAAGTTTAACAGTTAACAAGCAGAAATTAAAACGATTTACAATCTCTACAAAACCTATCATGGAGAGCTATCTCTCAAAACTAAGTGTGGATTTAAGTGACTACACTTTTGCTGCAAATTATATCTGGCTTGCGAACGCGAGTGGTTTTTATGCCATCATAAATAAATCATTTTGCCTCTTTGTAATGACAGGAGGAGAACTAACGATGCTTCTTCCTCCCTTGGGAAAGAAAAAAAACATGACTCAAGCCATGATAAAGTGTTTTGAAGTGATGAATGCAAATAACTCATCTCCATATTACTCTCGCATAGATTATGTTCAAAGTTCAATGTTGGAGGATTTTGTTCAAAGTGCCGATCAAGCCAGTAGTATGTTTGAGATGCTTGAGAACTATCTAGTAGAGAAAAAACTAGTTGATTATGTGTATGAAGTTGATGCTCTGATAGACTTGAGAGGAAATAGCTACCACACAAAGAGAACAGAGATAAATAAGTTTATGAAGTCTTATCCTGATTATGTGATTGAGAAGTTAGATTGCGATAAGCACAAAGAAGAGATAATGCATCTCTTTAATAAGTGGGTTTCTGATAGAGTAAAGTATATGCCAAAAGAAGAAGCAGAAGTTTTTTTAGAGGGAATTCATCAAGAGCGTCACGCGATAAAGCAGATGATTAAGCACTATGATGAGTTAATGTTAATAGGGCTTGTAATCTATATAAATGGCGAACTAAAGGGCTTTACAGTAGGTGAGCGCATAAGTCATGATACTGCAACTGTTATCATAGAAAAGACAGACTTTGAAGTACTAGGCTGTGCACAATTTATATTTAGAGAGTTTTCAAAAATGTTAAAAGAGCACTATCAAGTGGCTTATATAAATGTCGGCGATGATATGGGGTTTGAAAATCTTCGTAAGGTAAAAATGTCTTATCGTCCATTTAAATTAATTCCAAAATATACTATATATCAAAAATGAAAATCCGAAAAGCAGAGCTTCTAGACACATCAAAGCTCTTTGCTTTGGAAGAAAAACTCTTCTTAAGTGAAAACTTCCCTCTCTCAAGAGCCTCTTTTTATTATCATATAAACAATAACATGCTTTTTGTAGCAGAGATTGATAGTGTAATAGTAGGATATATCTTGGTTTTGATAAAACGAAAAAATGCCAAGCTTTACTCCATCGGAGTTAAAGAGGAGTTTCGTGGTAGAAAAATAGCTCAAAAACTTTTAGAATTTAGTATAAAAGAGTTATCAAGTATTGCCCCAAAGGCTCTGTTTCTTGAGGTTAGAGTGGATAACATAGTTGCGATAAATCTTTATAAAAAAATTGGTTTTACTATAAAAAAAAAGTTAAATAAATTTTATCTTGATGGCTGTGATGCTTATTTGATGGAATTAAATATACTTGATAAAAAAAAGGATTCTTTTGAGTAGATATATTGAACTAGATCGTGATAAATTTAAACTCTCCTTAGAGAGAGATAGAGTTGCTTTGCTTGGGAGTGTTCATTATCTTCTTGGTATGAAAAAGTTATCAATTGAGGATGTGGTTTTTTGTACAAAAAGTTTTATACAGAGCGGGTATCTGCATGAAAGTGTAATCTTTCTAAGAGAGGCGCTTAAAATATATCCAAAAATTCCACATCTTTATAAAATTTTTATCAAAGTTCTATATAGGCTAAATCTGCTTGAAGAGTCGCTTGTGGCAGTAGATAAACTGCTAAATATATCACAAGACATTGAGACTTATATACTTCTTGCAAAGATTTTTGAAAAGGCAAGAGATTTTAAAAATGCTCTTGTTGTGTATGAAAAAGCAAAAAAATTAGATGAGAAGAATTCATCTCTTTATGTTTTTATCTCAGAGTTATATAAAAAAATAGGTAGAGTAGATTTGAGCCTAAAAAGCCTAAAAGAAGCCTCAGAACAATATCCAAATGACAAGGAGATGCTACTCTTATATGCGAATGAGTTGTTTCATCAGAATCTATTTTTAGATGCCCAAGTTATATATGAGAAAATAATCAACCTTGATGATAAATATATCTCCGCTTATGTAAATTTAGGAGTAGTAAAAAAAGAGTTAGCCCAGTATAGTGAGGCGCATAAGCTATATGAAAAAGCGCTTGAGCTTAGTCCACAAAACTCTGGAGTTTATAATAATCTTGGAGTTTTATATAAAGTTGAGAAAAAATTTTATAAAGCTTTTGTGAGTATAAAAGAAGCAATAGCGTTAAATCCAAAAAGTGCAGATGCTCATGCAAATATGGGCGCAATCTTAAAAGAGACAAATAAGCCAAGATGGGCTTTAAAGTGCTTTGAGAGAGCAATTTCATTAAATCCTATGCATATAAATGCAAACGTTGATTATGCGATGGCAAATCTACTTTTGCAAGATTATAAAAAAGGGTTATTTCATTATGAACATAGAGTAAGAATGAGAGAATTTTTACCAAAATTTATAGGATTAAATCCTGCTAAAATGTATAAAAAAGGCATGGATATAAGAGATAAGAGAATTTTGGTTTTTTCAGAGCAGGGTTTTGGTGACACCTTGCAATTTATTAGATTTATAAAGCTTTTACAAGAGCGTGGTGCTTTTGTTGTTCTAAGAGTAAAAAAAGAGCTAAAGAGGCTTTTTGAGCTAAATTCTATTGCTGATAAGATAATTTTGGATAGTGAAGATGAAGAGTATGATTATCATCTGCCACTTCTTAGCATACTCTATCTTTTTGATATAGACCCAAATAGCAAAGCTTTAAATCTTCCATATTTAAAAGCCAAAACAGAGATTAAAAAAGAGAGTAAAATAAGAAAAATAGCTTTTTGTTTTGGAGGAAGTCAGACGCATAAAGGGCATAAATATAGATTTATAGAGCCTCAAAACTTTGAGTTTTTAACAAAATTAAAAAATACCAAAGTGTATTCATTGCAGATTGGAGAGGAGAGTAAAAAGCTAAAAAAATGTACTTTTTACAAAAATATAATTGATAAAACTGATGAAATAGATGATTTTTATGATACATCATTGCTTCTTAGTGAGATGGATTTGATTATCACTTCAGATACCTCAGTTGCGCATTTATGCGGAGCTATGGGGATAGAGAGTTGGCTCTGTTTGCCAACAAACCCAGATTGGCGTTGGGGCAGAGATGGCAGTAAATCATTTTGGTATCCAAGTATAAAAATATTTCGTCAGGATAAAAAAGGGAGCTGGGAGAGTCTCTTTAAAAATATTCAAGATGAGTTAAAGAATAGATAAACATAATAAACAGCCATTTTAGGGTATAATCTAGTACGTTTGCATAGTTTTTTCTTGATAAATGGAGAGATAAAATGTCACTAGACTTAAATAGTAAAAATATTGAATATAAAAATAATAAAGTTATTATAAAAGCGCTGCCTGAAAAAGGTGAAAATTTATCAGTATTTGTCAGACCTGGTGACGAGGTTGTATTTGACATAAAGGGTATAAATCCTGATAAGTTAGAGTATCTTCTTGTTGGCGGAGATATAGTTGTATCTTTTCCTGCGTTAGGCTCTCTAACCTTTGGAATGCTCGGCATTATGGGCTTTAGCAATAATCCTCCAATATTTAACTATGGCTCAGGCAAGATAATCTCTGTTGATAATATTCTCTCAAAAATTAAAGAAGTAAACGATCTTCCCCTAGAATCAATAAATGCAAGTTTTATGATAAGAGTAAGCAATGTCGATGAAGAGACAGGGCTTATGAATCAAGAGATACCTGCTCCTTCAACCCCTCAGGTTATAGTTATTCCACAGGCTCAGGTTGACTCAGAACAAGAAGTGAAGCTTGAAGATTTTGTTGCAATGTACAACGATAGAGAACAGGCTCAAGACGAGAGTGTAAATACGCAAATAAATAAAAATACAAGCACCTCTTCTATCACAAGTGCTGGTATCTCAGATGTTACGGATGCTGCTCAAGCATCACTAAAATTCTCTATAGGTTTTTTCCAAACAGATTATGAGATAGAGCGCTCATCAGACCCACTCACTCCAACAGAAGTTTTGGGCGGTGGCGGAAGCAAACTTGGGAATGTGAGCACAGCTCCTTCTGCGCAGATAGAGCCTCACACCATAGATTTAAGTGATGAGTATAAAGAGGCTGTTATATACGCAGATAGCCCTGATTATTTTGGGAGTAACGGTGAGTATATAACAAGAGTTGTAAGAATAACTCCTGAACAGCCAGAGGGATTTCAGGTCACATCTATCGATATTAGCGGGTTACCAAATAGTTTTGAGATAATTGATGCTAGTGGTTCTGGAGCTTTTCAGTCACTAACAAGGGATGTAAATGGCAGTGGCGGATTTGAAGTAGTCACAACCGAGAGCGGAACTGCACTGGAGTTTTTTATAAAATATCCATCAAATACGCCAGTGGACTCTTTTTCACTAAATGTTAAAATCACTTCAGAATTTAGTATAGACAACCTTGAACCTGGCCGTGTAATCAATACTCCAGATTTAACTATGCTTATAGAGCAAAACGATATAAACCTTCAAATCAAAGAGATTACAACAGCAAGTGATTATGTCTACCAATCACAAGCTGGAGAAGATGGCTATATCTTAAACAGTAATCTAAACAGCAATATCGTCTATACCTCTCAAGGCGATTCAACTGTATATGGCGGTGTTATAACTGATACTATCTATGGACAAGCGGGAGATGACTCTCTTTATGGAAATGCTGGTAATGATACTCTTAGCGGCGGAACAGGAACGAATTATATAGACGGTGGAGTTGGAACTGATACTCTAAATTATGATTTTGTTGAGCGTTTAAGCGTGACTGATGCCGTTGAGGTTAGAGACCTTCTTACTACAAATGAGTTTACGCAACTTATCACTATCTTAAATGAGGGTGTTAATATAGACCTTGATACTGGAAGTGCGTCTGGAATTACTGCAGATCAAGATTACTTTAGTGCTATCTCAACAAATGCTCCATCAAGCGGTATCGCTGATTTTAACAGACTAATGCCTACTTTTGCAGATACTTTTATAAATATAGAAAATATCAACGCAACAAATTACAATGATACCATTTACGGTAATGCCCAAAACAACGCATTAAGAGGTTTGTCTGGAGATGACTATATCTATGGTGCAGGTGGTAATGACACGCTAAGCGGTGGTGATGGAAATGACTACTTAGAGGGTGGAACAGACGCTAAGATAGGCACAAATATCGGTTCTTTAATGGATATTTCAAATCTTTCACATCCAGATATAAGCATAGTAGATTTATATACAAATTTTGGTGATTTTATAGATGGTGGAGCTGGTGAAGATACGATAGGTTTTGAGCAGATAACTTCATCCACTTCAAATGGTGTTAAAGTATTTTTAAACACTGAAGATAATGGACAAAGTAACGAAGCTGGTATAGCTTATGGCGCAGATACTAGTATGGGCGTCGATTTGATTATGAATGTTGAGAATGTTATCGGTTCAAACTATGATGATGTTTTAGTTGGTAACAGTAGCAACAACACTCTGCGTGGACTTGGCGGAGATGACACAATCGCTGGAATAGGCGGAACAAATTATCTATATGGATTTAAAGAGGGGTTTAGCGTATCTCAGATTATAGATATGGTGGGCAATGAGATAACTTCAGCATACTATATTGTTAACGGCAGTGATACGTTTGTTAGAGTAAACAACGATAGAGATGTTTTAAAAATATCTTCTAATCAGTACACACTTTACAAAGATGCTATTACCTCGGCAGATGGTACAACTTTTACGTACGATTTGAGCGCTGTTGATGCAGATAACACTATAAACATGCGCTTAACCTCTATCATAGAAGCTGATAAAAATGACTCTTTTTACAGCGATGGAGATGACTATCTTCTTGGCGGAAATGGAGATGATTATATCTATGGAAACAAAGGTGCTGATACACTAAACGGCTCTTTGGGAAATAACTATCTTGATGGTGGCTCAGGTATTGACAGAGTTCAGTTCAGTGCAGTTGGGTTAAATAGAGTTGTAGTAGATTTGGAGACAAGTTCTGGCAAAAAGTATGATAGTGCATCTGTTCTTCTGGGAACAGACACTTTAGCAAATATAGAGATTGTTGAGGGAACAAGTGGTAACGACACACTTTTAGGCGATAGCAACAACAACACTCTTCTTGGAGGAGCTGGAGATGATACTTTAGCTGGACGTGGAGGGTCGAACTATCTCGATGGAGAGAGTGGAAACAACTGGGTAAGTTTTAGTGATTCACAATATAGCGCAGTCGTTGATTTAGGAGCAAATCCAGCTTATGGAGAAGCTGTTATAAATGGCGCTACATCAGTTTTATACAATATAAACAATATCATAGGTTCAAATATTGCAGATACTCTAAGTGGTAACGCTAGTTCAAACACTATCCTTGGCGGACGTGGAGATGACACAATAAGCGGTAAAGAGGGTAGTAATGTCTTAGATGGAGAAGATGGCACTAACACTTTAAGTTATAACTATTTTGACAATGGCGGAGGAACAAATGGACTTACTATCAGCCTCTCAAGCTCTACTGTAAATCACAACTCATATACAGACTCAATAGCAAACTTTCAAAATCTAATCGGTACAAACTTTAATGATATACTCACAGGAAACGCTCAAAATAACACTATTTGGGCTGGTACTGGAGATGATACTCTTGTAGCAAGTTTAGGAAATGACCGTCTTATCGGAGAGGGAGGAAGTGATACTGCTGATTATAGCGGTATAAGTTCTGGAGTATTGATAAACCTTTTAGCAGGAACTGCTCAGGGTGCTGGAAATGATGTTTTAGAGAGTATTGAGAATGCAGTTGGTGGAAGTGGTAACGATACGCTCATAGGTAGCAATGCTTCAAACACGCTTTCTGGTGGACTTGGAAATGACAACTTAATAGGAAATCTAGGAAGCAACACTCTAGATGGTGGAGGCGGAACTGATACAGCGGATTATAGCTGGACAACAACAGGTATAAATGCACAGCTAGCAGATGCTCCGACAAATGGCACAGCAACAGGAACCAATGTAAATGGTTCAGGATTTGGTATATCTGATGCTCTTATAAACATTGAAAATATCATCGGCGGAACAGGAAATGACACTCTAAGCGGTAATGCTGGAAATAATATCATCTGGGGTACAGCGGGAGCTAATATTTTAAGCGGTGGAGCTGGAGTAAATACTCTCTTTGGCGGAACTGGAGATGACATTTTTATCGGTGGCATTGGAAGTGATGATATGCGTGGAGGCGGTGGTAATGATACACTTACCTATGAAAACATCACTACTTCAGTTTCTGTAAATCTTGGGGAAAACAGAGCAACTGGAGCAGATATATCAACAGATACTATCTCTAATATAAACAGAGTTATCGGTGGCAGTAACAACGATACTCTAATCGGAAATAACTCAAACAATAGTTTAATAGGCGGAAGCGGTAATGATACTCTTTATGGCGGAAGAGGCAATAACTTCTTAGATGGAGGAGCAGATAGAGATATAGTAGATTATCGTGAATTTAGCGATAGAGTAGTAGTAAATTTAAGCTCATCTAACTATACAGATACAACAAGCGGCACAACGGTAGCTTCTGGTACATCACAGCGTTTTGGTGTTTATGAGGGCGTTGATACATTAGCTAATATAGAAGATATATATGGTTCAGCACTTGATGATACACTTATAGGAAATACACAAAACAACATTATTTACGGTGGGGCAGGACGAGATACAATAGAGTCAACAGGAAGTAGTGGAGCTGGAGTAAACTCTCTTTATGGAGGAGATGATAACGACACAATCATCGCAGGGGCTGGAAATGACTACGTGGATGGCGGAGCTGGTGTAGATACGCTTGATTTTAGTGACTTTGCTGCAACTTCTGGTATCTCTTTTTCACTGCAAGATGCAGGAAGTCGCTCAGGCTCTTTTAACAACAGCGCACAGCAGGTTGTAGGCGGAGGCTTTGGTACGTTTAGCGTTGTCAATGTTGAGAAAATCATAGCAACATCTGATAATGACACTCTTGAAGGTAAAGATAATCAGTCCGATACAATCATGGCTGGAGCTGGTAATGATACACTGTATGCCACATCAGGAAATGATGTTTATAATGGAGAAGCTGGATTAAATACGCTTAGTTATAGTAACTACTCAGGTGCTATTAGTGCAAATTTGGGTACTGGAGAGATTAACGGTGTAGCTACTGGATATGACCAAGTATCAAACTTTATTCATCTTATTGGCTCAACTGGCAATGATACTATTTTAGGTAGTGCAACTGCAAATAACACCTTAGATGGTGGTGCTGGAAATGACACGATTGATGGTGTCGCAGGAAGTAATACACTCATAGCAGGTACAGGCGTTGATACGCTCATAGCAAGGGCAGGTAGTGATGTTTATGATGGAACAGGTTTAGGGGATGATACTGTTGATTACTCAAACTTAACGGGGCCGATAGATATAATTTTAAATAGTGCAGGTAATGCAACCATAAACGGAGGTTCTACCTACTCTCACACTCTTACACAAATCGAACATATCATAGGTACCACTGGAAATGACACTATTGTAGGCGATGGCGTGAGTGTAAATACCATCAATGGTTTTAGTGGAAATGACACACTTCAAGGCGGTATGAGTAGTGCGGATGTTCTTATCGGTGGAGAGGGAGATGACACCTTTATAGCTAGTAGCGGAGGCGACAACATAGATGGAAGTGAAGGAAGAAATACACTGCTTTATAACACAGCCACAGTTGATGCCGTTGTTGGTTCTACTGGCGTATATCTTGATCTCTCAGCAAACAGAATTTACAGAGATGGTTTTATAACTGATGCAACACAGTTAAACGCTACCGTTGCTAATATAGATACGATTTATGGAAGTAGCCATAATGACACGATTTATGGCTCAAGCACAGATAATCTATTTTACGGTGGAGTTGGAAATGACATTCTTTGGGGAAGAGAAGGCTCAGATACTCTATACGGTGGTGCTGGAAATGATACACTAGATGGTGGAGAGGGTGTTGATATTCTTTATGCAGAGAGTGGAAACAATAGACTTCTAGGCGGAAGTGGCAACGATAGTATTTACGGCGGTACAGGAAACGATACGCTAGAAGGCGGTGATGGAGCTGATATTTTAGATGGAAGCTTAGGTGGAAATAACACTTTTATAGGCGGAGCTGGTAATGACATATTTATCGGCGGAGCTGCTAGAGATATCTTAGAGTACTCAAGCTCACTAAGTGCCATAAGTGTTGATTTAACAGCCAACACTATCACAAGCGATTCAGAGGGAGTTGACACCCTAAGCACTCACTTTGAGATGATAAAAGGCTCAAACTTAAATGATACGATAGATTTAAGAGGGGCTTCTACATTTAGCACTATCATTGCAAATGGCGGAAATGACACCATATATGCAAGTACCAATAATGATACTATTTTTGGCGGAAATGCAAACGATGTTATCTATGCAAATGCTGGAAACAACTCATACTATGGAGGAAATGCTACTTTTGATGGAAATGGAGACATCATTGGAAGCAGTACAAGTGGAGATGATAGAGTAAATTACTCACTGGCTACTAGCGGTATAAATGTAGATTTAAGTATTACAGCTAATGCTACTACAAATAATGTAACAGCAAATGGTTTTGGAGGCGCTGATAAACTCTTTGACATTACTCGCATCACAGGTTCTAATCTGGGAGATATTATAAAAGGTTCAAGCGCTTGGAATGAGATTAGCGCAGGTGCAGGAGATGACTGGATTATAGCTACTGATGGTGGCGATACTATAAGAGGTGGCACAAATACAGCTTGGAACGGAACATTGTCTACTGGGGATTGGCTAAGTTTTGAAGATGTTGGTTCTGGAATTGATGCTACTATGACGGCAGGAGCTATTACTGGCGGACTTGGAACAACTACTATTTTTGAGATAGAAAACCTCTTTGGTTCAGGCTCAAATGATGTTTTAAGAGGAGATAG
>CAMBTK010000009.1 GCA_945870785.1 Sulfurimonas crateris | reverse complement strand
CTCATAGACTCAACAAACAAAAAAAGTTATGTAGCTTTTTATAATTTAGGAGTAGTAAAAGAGGCACAGGGAGAGTACGCAGATGCTCGTGAGTACTATAAAATGGCGGATGATTTGATGGTTGAGCCAATAGAGGAGATAAGCAGAGCAAACATTAGAATTGATGAGCTAATCAAAAAACATAACATTGCAACAAGACAGCTGGAGCAGTGATGAGAAATATAACGCTTACTATTTTAGCACTCCTCTTTCTCTTAGGATGTAGCACAAAAGATGAACTGAATTTGTCTTCAAAAAAAACTCTTCCGCAGTGGTATGTAAATCCTATGCAAAGCTCACAAACAACCCTCTACAGTGTAGGAGAGGGCGAGAGTAAAGAGGTAGCGCTCAAAAATGCTCTAAATATGATGGCATCAACTCTAAGCGTCTCTATCGAGTCAAGTTACAACTCTAAAAAAGTAGTTCAAGAGGGCAGAGTAAACAGCAATCAGCTTGATGTAGAAAATAGAGTCTCAAGCAGTGTGCATAAGATTCGTATCAGCAGTTATGAGCTCTTAGAGTATGAAGAGGTAGGTTTTAGAAATCATATACTCTTGATTAAAGCAGAGAAGGGCAAACTCTTTAAAAGCTTAGAGAGTGAGTTAGAAGAGGAGTTTTCTGTAATAGACGCAGAGTTAAAATCACTATTGGCATTTAACGCACTAGAGCAGATAAGCAGATATAAAAAGATAAAAGCAAAATTAGAAGATTTACCAGAGAGATTGGTTGTTATGAGTGTTTTAAATAGTAGTTTTGATGCTAACGTATATACAAATAAAGCGCAAAAAATTAACACCGCTTATGATGAGCTACTCTCATCAATAACCTTTGAGATACAAACAGATAACGATTCAAAAAACTTAGAGGCTCCGCTTAGGGTTGCGCTAAATGCCAAAAAACTCTCAACTGCACACAAGAACAAAGATAGACACTTTAAAATTTTTATAAAATCAGATATTCAAAGAGCAACATCTTTGGGCTTTACTCTTGCGCGTTCTGCCATAGAGATAAGCGTAGAGGATTATAGAGGCGCAATAGTTGCGGGAAGCAAACTAAATCTAATAGGACAATCAACGCAAGGTTATGAGATAGCAAAACAGAGCCTCTCTATGAAGTTTAGCGATATGATAAAAAAAGATGGTATCGAGAAGATTATTGGGCTTGATTTGTGATTTATTTGTCACTTATCGTTAACTGCGTTTAGTTATAATTTTTCCCTACAACCACTAAAGCTACATGTGTCGTTTTGATACTTGAGAGGTAAATAAAAGAGGATTTAAAGCTTATGATTTCAAAAATAGAGTTGATTAAAAAAGAGGTTTCAAAGGTAGTAGTTGGGCAGGAGAAGATGATAGATTCTCTTCTTATCGCTCTTTTATGTGAAGGTCATATTCTCATAGAGGGTGTCCCTGGACTTGCAAAGACAACAACTGTAAATGCCCTCTCTAAGAGTTTGGGCGTCAATTTTAAACGTGCACAATTTACTCCAGACCTTCTTCCTTCAGACATACTCGGTGCTGAGATATATGATCCAAAGAGCAATAGCTTCAAGATTAAAAAAGGACCGATTTTTACAAATCTTCTCCTAGCAGATGAGATTAACCGCTCTCCAGCAAAAGTACAATCTGCTCTTTTAGAAGTTATGCAAGAGAGACAAGTAACTATCGGTGATACAACTTTTAAACTAGACTCTCCATTTTTTGTTATGGCTACACAAAACCCGCTTGAGCAAGAGGGCGTTTACCAGCTCCCAGAAGCGCAATTAGATAGATTTATGTTAAAACTAATAGTTAGTTATAACACTAAAGAAGAAGAGTTAGAGATAGCAAGAAGAGTCTCTAGCGGAAAATTTGAAGAGATTAAGAGCGTTGTATCACATGAAGATTTAGAGATGCTAAAAGAAGTGGTAAAAAATATACATATTGACGCTGAAGTTGAAGAGTATATGATAGAGCTTGTAAATGCAACAAGAAATCCAAAAGAGTATGGGCTTGAAGAGATAGCTTCTTATATACAGTTTGGAGCTTCTCCTCGTGTAAGTATAGATATGTTCAAAGCTGTAAAAGCGATGGCATTCTTGCGAGGCAAAGATTTTGTAACTCCTGTTGATGTGGCTTATATAGCAAAAGAGTTGATGCGTCACCGTATAGTTTTGAGTTATGAAGCAGAAGCAGAGGGCATTACAACTGATGAGATTATCCAAAAAGTACTTCAAACTGTTGCAATTCCTTAGATAAAACTATGAGCAAATTACAAAAAATCTTAGTTCGTGCCAAGCGTCAAGTCTTTAGTGAAATGGTCGGAAACAATCCCTCTATTTTTCAAGGCGAGGGTTACGATTTTATAGAGCTTAGAGAGTATATGGCTGGAGATGATATTCGATTCATTGATTGGAATATCACAGCAAAGATGCAGACTCCATATATTAAGATATTTAGACAGGAGAGAGAACTTCATGTTGTCGTAGTTAATGTCTTAAACGGAAGCGTACATTTTGGCTCTAAAAAATTCAAACAAGAGAGTATTGCAGAGATTTCAGCCATCTTAGGCTTTTCAACTATAAAAAATGGAGATATTCTAAGCTCATACATCTTTACAGACAAAATGCACTCCTATACAAAACCGAGTAAAAAACTACACCAAATCCACAAAAGCACAGATGATATTTTAAATTTTGATGCGATAAATCAAAAAGTAGATTTTAAAGTGATAGCAGACACCCTTTATAAAAGATTGAAAAAAAGGTCTCTTATCATCATAGTAGGGGATTATTTTGAGATACCAGACTTTAGACTCTTAGCTAAAAAGCATGAAGTTTTATCTGTAATAGTTAGAGATACTTTAGAAGAGAACCCCCCTTCTATGGGCTTTGCATCACTGCTAGACCCACAAAGCGCGGTAACTCTTGAGGGTGATTTTAACGAGAGAAGTGTTAAGGCTTATGCAAAAAAAGTGAGTGAACATGACCACAAACTCTTTGAGACACTTAGAAGTGATGGCATCAGATTTAGAAAAATATATACTCACTCAATACCAAGTGTAGAGTTACGCAGACTCTTTGAGGGAAGATAATGGAAGCAAATCAAAGTTTTGATATACCACTGCATGATATAAAAAACATCGTTGATGTGGACGAGTACTCGCTTTACTACCTTCTAGGAGGCTCTTTTTTAGCACTGCTTCTACTTAGTGCTTTGGCATACCTTTTATATGTATGGCTTAACAAAAAAGCAAAGTTTAACCTGCGAAAAGAGAACTACAAAGCCCTAAATAGCCTTGATTTGAGAGATGCCAAAAAGTCTGCATACGCTATAACTTTTTATGGAGCAACGTTTAAAGATGACAGCCCAAGACACCATGAGATGTATCTAAACCTAACTGAGAGACTTGAAGTTTATAAGTACAAAAAAGAGGTTGGTGCGTTTGATGATGAGACCATTGGTTATATAGAACTTTACAAGGGTATGATTGATGTTTGATGGAATCTATTTTGAATTTCCCCAAATATTTTTTGCTATCTTTATCTTTATAGCATGTGCCTTTTTGTGCAAATTAAGACTTACTTCTATCTATTTTCCTCATGTTGCACAGTTTTTAAAAGGTAGTGTGTCATCTTCAAAAACACTATTTTTTTTAAAATGGCTTGGAATTTTGATGATGATAGTAGCTCTTATGTCGCCTATAAAAGATGAGCCATATGAGTTAGAGCCAAAAGATGGGTATGAGATAGCTCTGATTTTGGATGCTTCTGAGTCTATGAAAGCGCAAGGTTTTGATAGACAAAATCAAAGCTTGAGCAGATTTGATGTTGTAAAAGAGATAGTTGCTGATTTTATCTCACAAAGAAAAAATGACAACATGGGTTTGGTCGTTTTTGGAGCATACTCTTTCATAGCCTCTCCGCTGACTTATGATATAAATATCTTAAACAAAATCCTCTCACAGTTAGAAATCGGGATGGCTGGAAAATATACAGCACTAAACACATCTCTAGCTCAAGGAGCAAATCTTCTAAAGCAGAGCAAGTCAAAAACAAAGATAGCGATTTTGCTTACAGATGGTTACAGCACACCACAAGTTGATAGCGTCCCTATTGATGTCGCCCTTGATATGATAAAAAAAGAGGGGATAAAAGTTTATCCTATTGGAATTGGAATGCCTCATGAGTATAACACAGAGGCACTTTTGCAAATCGCAAATGAGAGCGGTGGCGTTGCATTTGGAGCTTCAAGTAGTGCAGAGCTTCAAGAAGTCTATAAAAAAATTGATTCCCTTGAGAAGTCAAAGATAAAAAGAGAGAGTTACACTAACACAAACTACTACTATCAGTTTCCACTATTTGTGGCACTTATCGCTCTTATGCTCTATGTCTATCTAAGAAATAGAAGAGGGTATGCATGAGCTTTTTACATCCAGAATTTTTGTACTACATGTTGCCTCCGCTCTTTATACTATTTGCCCTTTTACTTACTCAAAAAGAGACACATGAGCAGTTTTTTAGCCAAGAGATAATGGATAAACTTAGGGTAAATGCAAATACTTTAACACTCAAGGCTAGAAATGCGCTCTTTTTTCTTGTAGGACTTTTTATGATTATAGCTCTTGCCCAGCCAGTTATAAAAGAGGGTAGCGTGGAGATAAAAGCAAAGAGTGTTGATGTGATGATAGCTCTTGATATCTCAGACTCTATGTTGGCGGAGGATATATATCCAAATCGCCTAGAATCAGCAAAAAGAAAAGCCTTATCTCTGTTGAAAGAGGCTAAAGATGAGCGCATGGGAATAGTAGCCTTTGCAAAAAACTCCTACCTTGTCTCTCCTCTTAGTTTTGATAAAGTCTCTGTCTCTTTTTTACTGCAGCAGCTTGATACAACCTCTATAACAGAGCAGGGAAGTGACTTTTTATCTGTCATTGAAACAGTGCAAAAGATTCAAAAAGATGAGCCAAAAAAAGTACTTCTTATCCTAAGTGATGGTGGAGATAAAAGCGATTTCACTGATGAGATTGCTTTGGCAAAAAAGAGCGGTATCACAGTTTTTGTCTTAGGCATAGCTACAAAAGAGGGCGCTCCGATAAAGAGAGAAGATGGAACTTTTATAAAATACAATGATGAGATAATTATCTCAAAACTAAATGAAAACATAGCATCTCTTGCTATAAAAACAGGCGGAGTTTATATAGAGTCAACGACCTCGCAAGAAGATATAAAGAGAATGATTCAAGAAATAGAGCGAGTGGGAGAGAAAAAAGAGTTAAAAAGCCAAGAGGTGCAAAAGAGCAAACCGCTCTTTTACTATCCACTCTCTCTTGCACTTCTTCTGCTTCTTATCGCTATGAGCTCTATTGGTAAAAGAGGTAGCTCTCATTTAGGTGTTTTACTTATTTTGGCTCTTTTTTTATCTCAAGAAGCTAGAGCAGGTGTTTTGGATTTTATGGATTTAAAAAAGGCAAAAGAGGCTTATGAGAGCAGTAATTTTGAAGAGTCTGCAAAGCTTTATAATGAACATGCAAAAGAGAGTAAAAATCCTCAGAGCTACTATAACAGCGCTAATGCTTACTATAAACAAAAAAAGTATAAAGAGGCGATTGAAGCCTACAAAAAGGCTACTTTTGATGATAAATACGATAGGGCAAAAAATCTCTCAAATCTAGGAAATGCCTATGCAAAAGATGGTGATTTGCAAAAGGCGATAGAGGCATATAAAGAGTCGCTAAAGATAGAAGATGACAAAGATACAAGAGAAAATTTAAGTGAAGTTGAGAAGTTTTTAAGAGAACAAGAGCAGAAAAAAGAGCAAAACAGCGAAAAAAACAGAGATAAGCAAGACGATAAAGAGGATAAACAAAAACAAAATAAAGAACAAGATAGTAAAGATAAAGAGCAGAACAAAGAAGAAAAAAAAGATGACAAAGAGTCAACTCAAAAAGAGAAAGACTCAGATAAAGAGCAAAAAGAGTCTGAAAAAAAAGAAAAAGAGCAAAAGGAAAAAGAGGCAAAAAAGAGTGAAAACATGGATGAAAAAAAAGATGATTCAAAAGAAAATGCTCAACAAGTAGGCGATAAAAAAGAGGACGTTATGAGTGATGAAGAGGAGAAAAAATGGATAAACCAACTCAAGCAAAATTCAAGCAGCTATCTCTACAAACTAAATGATAATGATGAGAAAAAAATCTCTAATGATGAAAAACCTTGGTAGAAATTATTTTAAGGAATAAAATTTGAAAACTATTACAAAAGTCGCGTTACTACTTTTTATAACTGTGTACCCATTATTTGCCTCGCTTTCTGCTCGAGTAGATACAAGCAGTGTTGAACTTGGAGATGTTGTTACTTTCTCTTTGGATATTTCAGGGCAGAAGATAAAAAAGCCAGAGATTACAAGACTTTGTGAGAGTGATGTTATATCTACCTCTTCTCAAACAAATATGCAGATAATAAACGGAGCGATGAGCAAGAGCTATACATTAAGCTATAAATTTTCACCACAAAAGAGTTGTAAAATTGAGCCCTTTGGACTAGAGATAGATGGTAAAGTAGAACACTCAGAAATGATAGAGATAGAGGTAAAAGCTCCAAGCCAGAGCAGAGATGCAAATTTTATGCTTACCCTTAGCAGTAATAAAGAGGAGCTTTATGTTGGAGAGACGTTTGAATTAACATTAACGTTTAAACAAAAAAATGGTGCAAGTGCGCTTGATAGTAAGTTTACACAGCCTGAGTTTAAAGGCTTTTGGGTAAGAAGTGAGTCACAACCGCAAAAAGTACAAGATGTTGATTATACAACTACGACTATGGTCTATACTCTGCTTCCTCAAAGAGTAGGTGAGTTAAAAATATCAAGAGCGCAGATGCAAATCGCTTCAAGAGATAACAGAGTTGATAGTTGGGGTAGTTTTATGCCAACTATCAAATGGAAAAATTATTTCTCAAATGAGCTCTCTTTTAGTGTAAAACCGCTTCCCTTGGGCGTTACTTTAGTTGGAGATTTTAAGATAAAACTCTTGTTAGAAAAAGATGAAGTAAACGCAAACGAGCCATTAAATGTGGCTATTGAAGTGAGCGGAGATGGAAATTTAGAAGATATAAAAAGTTTTAAACCATATATAGATAGAGTTGGAGTTTTTGAAGAAAAGCCTCTTATTGAGGGCTCTAAGCTATCACAAAAAATTACTTTTGTAGCCCAGAATGATTTTGTAATCCCACCATTTGAGATTAAGTATTTTGATATAAAAACAAAAGAGATAAAGAGCATCTCTACAAAAGAGAGAGAGGTAAAAGTAAAAAACGCAAAGCCAAAAGAGGAGCTAGTTATCAAAACAGATAACGAGCAAATAAGTAAAAACAGTGCAATTGCTATAAGTGATGGATATGATAAAAGTTATCTTTTTATTGCTTTTGTAGTAGGAGTGTTTTTAGGCACTGTTTTGATGATTTTAAAGCCATTGATAAACTTTAAACGAACAAAAAAAAGTTCTATTAAAGAACCAAGAACTCTTTTGGCAAAGCTACTGCCTCATAAAGATGATGAAGAGGTGAGGGGGGTGATAGAGAAGTTAGAGCAAAATATCTACACTGACAAAACTCTAGAGATAGATAAAAAAGCCCTAAAAGAGCTTCTTAAGAGGCTAAAGATAGACTAGTCTAAAATATCATGGAGTCTGTTTCCAGACTCTATATTTTTATGAACTTCATCCCACTCATCATTTTTTATATGCTCTTTTAAGATACTTAACTCATGCTCAAAAAGCTCAATAGCTTCAAGCAGATTTGTTTTGTTTTGTCTAAAAATATCTTCCCACATATTTGCAGAGCTCTTAGCCAAACGGCTCATTGAGCGAAATCCACCAGCTGCAAGTGCTAAAATATTGCGCTTGTTCTCTTGATTCATTACAGTATTTGCAAGAGAGTAAGAGATGGCATGAGGCATATGAGAGATAAATGCTGCATGACGGTCATGCTGATGCGCAGGCATAAAGTGCATCTTCATACTGAGTGCTTTAAATATCTTTTTTGCAACACTCGCCTGAAGTTCGCCACTGTTTTCAATGTCGCACAAAACAACAACTTGAGAGTTATATAAGTTGTCTATCGCCGCTTTTGGGCCAAAGTGCTCTGTTCCAGTCATCGGGTGCGCCGCTACAAAGTTTTTTCTTATCTCACTAGAAATTGAGTCAATAATTTTTGCTTTTGTACTTCCCAAATCTATAATGGTTGTATTTTCTTTAACATCCAAGAGGTTTTTAAGAGCCGCAATTACGCCATCAACAGGTATTGCTAAAAAGATAACATCATAATTTTTAACTTCATCAAACTCTACAATCTTATCAACAAGACCAAGCTCTAACGCCTCTTTCTGGTGATTAATGTTGTGATCACTTCCTACAATATTTTCTATAAAATCTATATTTTTGAGGCTCTTAGCGAGTGATCCACCCATAAGCCCTAACCCTACTATTGCTATATTCATACTATTTCTTCTTTTTTATTTGCCAAATTATACAAGATTTACTTAACATTAACCTCATAAAAGGTAGAATCTTCTCTTATTTTACAATCTGGAAAATCAATGAGAATATTTTTAGCAGCACTACTAACCCTTCTTGCGATAAACTCTTTCGCACAAACAATCAAATCAATTAAATATGACGGTATGGTTCAAATATCTGAGTCAGTAGCACTTAGAATGTTAAAGTTTGAAGTTGGCGATGACGTTAGTGAAAAAATGATTGATGAATCAATTAAAGCGTATCATAAACAGGGATATTTTGAGGATATTTGGGTTGATGTTGACAAAGATGGAGCAATGACTTTTCATTTTAAAGAGAAACCTCTTATCTCAAAGATAGAGCTTAAAGGGTGGAAAGAGAATGACTCTGAAATCATAGATAGTGTAATCCAGATTAAAACTGGTGCACTTTATGATGAGAAGAAGATAGAAGCTGCAAAGAAAAGAATTATTGAAGCAATCAATCAAGAAGCAAAGATTGACAGTGTTGTAGAGATTTCTAAAGAGCTTTTGGATAATGGAAGCTATAAAGTAACTTTTTTAGTAAACGAAGGCGAAGAGATTATCATAGAAGAGTTATTGTATAGCGGTGCACAAGGCTTAGACAGTGATGAATTTGATAGTATGATTGCCAATAAAGAGCGAGAGTTTATGGGCTGGTTTTGGGGTAGAAATGATGGAAAGATGAAAGTTGCTGACTTAGCTTACGACCCGCTAAGAATACGAGATTTTTATATGCAGCATGGGTACTTGGATGCCGAGATAAAAGAGCCATTTGTGAGAGTAAACTTTGACAACTACAATGCAGATATGAGTTATCAGATCAAAGAGGGCGAAGTTTACTCTATTAGCGCAATTACAATTGAGCAAGACAAAGAAGTTGTAGATAATGCTGAGATAGAAGAGCTACTTAGTCTAAAAGTAGGAGAGGTATTTAACATAGAGACTTTCCGTAACGACTCTCAAAAAATTAAAACACTTATCGCTGATCTTAGTTATGCCTTTGTTCAGGTTGTTCCAGACCTTAAAAAAAATAAAGACAAAAGAGAAGTAGAAGTTATCTTTAAAGTTTCTCCTGGAGATAAGGTTAAAATCAGAAATGTAGTTATCTCTGGAAACAATAGAACACTAGATAGAATTATACGAAGAGAGTTATATCTAGGGCCTGGAGATATGTACTCTTTAACGGACCTCTCTGATTCTAGAAATGCACTTGGACGTTTAGGCTTTTTTGATGGAAATACTATTGAAGAAAAAAGAGTTGATAACAAAACAATGGATTTGGTTGTCAAAGTAAAAGAAGCTCCAACTGGAAACATTCAGCTAGGTGGTGGTTATGGAAGCTATGGCGGACTTTTAGTTAGTGTTGCTGTTGATGATAGAAATGTTTGGGGTTCAGGAATTGATGTTGGTGTAAAGGCTGAGCGCTCTTCACTCTCATCAAACTACTCTTTTTCTATCTCAAATCCAAGATTGAACGATAGTGATTTTAGTGGTAACTTCTCTCTTTATACATCTAATTTTGAGTATGAAGACTATACAGTTATGTCTGATGGATTGAGTGCTGGACTTGGATATAGATTTACAAGATACATTAGCGGTAGCTTAGGGTATAGCTACTCTAAAAATAAGTATGAGATTGATGAAGATGCAAACTTGACTTATATTGATGATTATTTATTTCAAGATTACACAAAGAGTTCTGTAATTGTTAGTGGAAAGTATGACGATACTGATGATTTTTATCTTCCTAGAAAAGGTGTGATGCTATCTCAAAGTATTGAAAATGCAGGAGTTGGCGGTGAAGCTAAATTTGTAAAAACAAGAACAACGTTTGGTGCATATAAAGGGCTTGAAGAGTATGTTGGGTTTGACCTTATCTCAAGATATAAAGCAAAGATAAGCTATGTAAAAGATACAGGTTTCTTACCAATTGCAGAAAAATTTTATATGGGTGGTATCGGAAGTGTTAGAGGGTATGAGTCCTACTCTTTATCTCCAACAACACAAGAAGATGATACTGCCTCTGATGGCATTAGAAGATATGGTGGAGAGTATAGTGCTACAAACAGTTTTGAGTTAAGTTTTCCTCTTGTTCCAAAAGCAAAGATGCGTGTAGTTACTTATCTTGACTGGGGTTATATCGGAACAAGTGAGAAGAGCAATGGTACATATCTTGTTGAAAACCTATCAAGAGGCGGATTTGGTGTAGGCCTTGAGTGGTTCTCTCCAGTTGGACCGATTCAGTTAATGTTCTCAAAACCTCTAGCAGAAGAAGAGGGTGATAAGACTTCAGTATTTGAATTTACTATGGGACAGAGATTTTAGTAGATAATATTATCTATTTTATGGGCTTTGCCCATAAAGTGGCAGAGACATTTGTCTCTACATTAATGTCACACTACGCTTAATGATTTATAAAAATTTTACTTCTAAAGGATTGTTCTTTAGCGGTTCTAGCTTCTCTACACTCTCTTTTGCTAAATACAAACTATTTTTTGATTCAACTTCTATTACATCATCTTTTAGCATTAATTTAAAATCAATATTTCTTGGCATATGACTAAGCAGAGCAACACTCAAAGAGAGAATATAGCTAAGTGCATTAAGTTGTTCAGCATCTGGTAAAAGAGCGCTAAATTTCTCTACATGAGAAGAAGATGGGAGTTTTCTTTTTGAAAATCTTGCAAGTGTTGCAATGAGAGTAATTTGCTCATGAGTAAAGCCAAACTCTAGCGCATCTTGTATAAGTTCGTAACTATGCTTATTGCTAGAGTAGAAATGAATACTGCTTCCACTCATACAGAGTTTGGAAGCAATAGATAACTCATAACGGTATTTTTTTTCTATATTTAATTTTTTGGCACTCAAATTAAACAACTCTTTAGCAACTCTGCTTATCTGGTTTGCATATGAGAGATTTTCAACGTGAGCATCAAGAATGTAACGCATAGAAGTGTTGTAGTTGAGTGGAAATCTATCTTTTGAAGTTCTTAGCAAGTCTGCTAAAAAAACACCTTCTCTTACGCCAACACCGCTAGTCAATAGCTCTTTAATCTTAAATTTTTTAAAAACTCTAAGAAGAATAAGTGCCCCAGATTTTATGACATCAAATCTTGAGTTTTTTATACCTATTTTTTTTAAATTATCATCATCACTAGATAATATTTTTTCTAAAAAATTTTCAAATTCATCATAAGATGGTCTGTACGCATGAAGTTTATCTATCGGATAATCACTCTTAGCAAGCAAGGCAGAAGATATTGCTCTAAATGTTCCGCCAATTCCAATCATTGTTGATACATCTATCCCATCTAGAACTGCTAGTTCTTTATCTATATACTCTTTTGCACCATCTATATCATTTAAGTCAAAAAAAAGCTCTTTTAGACGCACTGTTCCAAGATTTATAGAAAAGCTTTTTAAAATATCTTTTTTGTTTATAAGAGCAAATTCTGTTGAACCTCCGCCTATATCAATACTGATAGCACTGTTTTGTTCTGGTAAAAGATTTGCACAAGCGATAGCTCCAAGATAAGCTTCTCTTTGCCCGTCAATAACCTTGATATTTAATCCAAGACCATTTTTTACTCTGTTTAAAAACTCTTTTTGATTAGGGGCATCTCTAAGTGCCGAAGTTGCAACACATAGTGTTTTTATAGCTTTAAAGGATGTGATGATTGAGAGAAAATTTTCTAGCGTATCATAAGCTCTTTGCATTGGAGCTTCTTGAAGATTTCCACTGTTTTGATATGCGTTTTGGGATATTCTTACTCTGCTTTTTGCTTCATGTAAGATATGAAAAGCAAAGCGAGAGGTTTTTTCATAGATAACCATTCTAAGTGAATTAGAACCTATATCTATGACTGCTACACGTTTTGCCATAAAGAAGCTTAAAGCTCCTCTTCTTGTATTTGTTTATATTTAAATTGAAGCTCAGCAATTGATTCTACATTATCTTTATCTGGGATAATACAATCAACAGGGCAAACTGATATACATGCTGGTTCATCATAGACACCAACGCACTCAGTACAACGATCTGGATCAATAAAGTAAATCGGGTCGCCCTCTTCAATAGCTATTGTAGGGCACTCTTCACGACATGCATCGCATGCAATACACTCATCATTTATTATTAAAGCCATTAAAATACCTCATAGTTGTAATCTAATTTAAATATATTATTTAGTATATATTTTCATGTGCCCGATTTATAGCTAAATATAGCTTTATTGTTTTTTAAATATAGTTATTTGTTTAATTTGTTGGCAAGATGCATGATAGTTTAGAGTTGAGATTTAAAGAGGAAATAGTTCCAGTTATGCCATCTGTTCTATTTTTTATGCTTATTTTAGCACCTAACGCATCAGCAGCACTCTTGGCTAGAAAAAGTCCCAGACCAACTCCTGATTTATTTCCTTCTCTCTTAAAAGGTGCAAACAAATCAGAACTCTCATCAATTCCACACCCCTCATCTATAACTTCAATCAAAAGTCCGTAGCTATTTAAAGAACTCTTTAGTATAACTCTTTTATCTTTAGGAGTGAACTTGAGAGCATTTTGGAGAAAATTTTGCACTATCTGATTTAAAAGCCCAACTTGTAAAATCGCCATAAAGCCGTTAGGCTCAAAACTCATCTCAAGAGTTTTATCTTCATTTGCAGCAAGAAGATTAAAATCATCAGCTTTTTGTCTTAGTAGTGTAATTACATCAACCTCTTGAGGCTTGTCTAGCTGCATTCCCTCTTGACGACCTATGTTTAAGATGTTTGAGACGATTACATTCATCTCATCAACTGTTTTATTTGTAATTTTTAGAGCTTCTATATACTCTTCTGGAGTGCGTTTTTTGATAAGAGTTACTTGATTTTTTAGTTTAATGACTGCAAGAGGTGTTTTTAACTCATGTGCTGTTCCGATGAAGAGCTCTTTTTGGTATTTTACAAAGTTTTGGATTCTTAAGATAAGATGATTTATAGTCGCACCAAGTGGCTCAAACTCCTCAGGCAACTCTTCAACGATAATTGGGCGCATAAGATGTTCATTCATATTTGAGAGCTTGTTGCTAAGGGTTTTTACAGGAGAAACTAGCATTTTTGATAAACCTATCGCATAGATAATTACAAGTAAAAATCCAGCAATGTTAATTACTAAAAGATAGTTAAGTATTTTATTTAAAAGAGTGCGTGTAGCAGTGATGTCTTTTGTGATTTTAAGATAACTAAGCTCATCAAAATTAAAAGGATGAATTAGAGTCAGATATGATTTGTCATTTTTTGTAGTTTCATAAAAGTCTAGATTTAGATGTTGAGTATTCAAGTACATAATCTCAATAGTTAGCCCTAAATACTCATCTGGTGTAGGAACAGATGCTCCATAAATAGATTCGTTACTAGTAGCATTTTTTGCATAAACAGAGAGCTCATGATATTTTTCATCTATGATTGATTTTTCAATATAAAAATATAAAATTGATGAGAAAAGAAGAATTAAAGAAGAAGAAGCAATGATAAGTTGTATTAAAAAACTTTGTCTTATACTTCTTTGTGAAAACATACTTTTACCTAATATTAAATATTCTGTAATTGTATCGAATAAAAAAGTGATTTAGTAGCTAAAGGAGTAAGTTCTCCTTTGCTATTTATGTTAGTTTATCTCTTTTGGAAAACAGAAACGGTATCCACGACGGCGAACAGTTTCGATAGTAGTTATGTTAAGAGGTTTATCCATTTTTTGTCTGATTTGATTAATTGCAACTTCAATTACGTTTGGAGTAACAAGTTCAGGCTCTTCCCAGATAGCGTCTAGCAGTTGTTCTTTTGAAACTATTTGATCACGGTGACGTGCTAAGTGAGTTAAAACTTCAAAAGGTTTTCCTTTAAGTTCAATCTCAACTTCTTTGTATGTAATTTTTTCCTCTTCAGGATTGATGATAAGATCTTCGATTTCAATTATATTGCTACCACCAAAACGAAGACGTGCATCAAGACGTGCAACTAAAACATCAAAGTCAAAAGGCTTTCTAATATAGTCATCAGCACCACTTTTTAGGGCTAAAATTTCGCTCTCATTATCGTCTCTTGCTGATAAAACAACAACAACAGTCTTTGGAGTTTTTGTTTTAATGTCTCCTATGATATCTATACTGTTTCCATCTGGAAGCATCCAATCCATAAGTACTAAATCATAGTTACGAATATCAAGATAGTATTCACCATCTTTTAGAGTCTCTACTACATCGCTTTGGTAGCCAAATTCTTTTAGCCCCTCTGCGAGCATTTTATTTAAAGTAACTTCATCTTCTATTATAAGAATGCGCATAAATTATGTCCTATGAGTGAATATTTTGGCGGAATCATATCATAATTTTAGGTTATTTTAAAGAAAATTTCAATTTTTTTTAATAAATCTTTAATTTACAATTAAGATTCAAAAACTGTAAAATCACTTACACTTACCATACAATCGGGCAAAATAGATGATTTTGTTATCTTTAAGTTTATGCTTTTTATCCCTTTGAATTCTTTATTTAACTTTAAACTTATCTCTTTTAAAGCATCTTCTATGAGTAAAAATTGACTATTTATCATTAAACCTTTGATAAAAGTAGCAACTTGAGCATAATCGATAAAGTTTTCTTCATGCTTATAATCTATATGAATATTGATAATTACTTCTTGTGGGGTGACTCTCTCAAAATCTAAAATTCCAATAATAGATTGAAATTTTAGATTTTCAATATGGATAATCATACAACCCTTTTTTCTTCACCCTTAAATAGGCGAATTATATTTGGTATATGTTTATATAAAAGTATAAAACCGATAATGAGAACAGGAGCATGAGCCATATCTGGGTGGATTATAAAACTAGCTACTACTAATGCGCCAAGAGCTGTGAGTGAAGATAATGAAGATATGCGGATAAATTTAGCACCTAGAGCCCAGACAACGAGTGCGATAATTGTTTCAAACGGAAGCATAAACATCATAACTCCCATTCCAGTAGCAACACCTTTTCCGCCTTCAAATCCTAAATATGGAGAGTAGCAATGACCAATGACTGCTAGAACAGATATGCCCCAAAGTGTAGCTTCGCTAACCCCGTAAAAATAGGCAACTGCTAAAACTAAAACCCCCTTGATAGCATCAAGAAAGAGCGTTGCTGCTCCTAATTTTTTTGCTAAAGATGGGTTGCTCTCTTTTACAACTCTTAAAACATTAGTAGCACCGATGCTTCCAGAACCACTCGATTTTACATCTACACCAGCATATTTTTTTGCCAATATAAGACCAAAAGGAATAGCGCCTATGAGGTACGCTGCTATGAAAAATTGAGCATTTGTATTAAATAAAAAATCCATTAAAAACCTTGATTGAAAATTTAAGCAATTGTACATAAGATATGATTATAGAGATATAAAATATCTGCGATACTGTTTTTTGCTATAATTGCGCGATACTTAAAATAAGGAATTATTTTGGAACTAACAACAGAGATGTTAAAAGAGAAAATTAACGAATATAAAAAGAAGTTAAGTGTAACGGTTGTTGCACATTTTTATCAAAGAGATGAAGTTTTTGAGATGGGCGATATTACAGGAGATTCTCTTGAACTTGCGCAAAAAACGATGGCTGATAATTCAGAATTTGTAGTCTTTTGTGGTGTTGGATTTATGGGGCAGAGTGTAAAAGTTTTATCTCCAAACAAAAGAGTAGTTATGCCAAAGGCAGCGTGCTGCGCGATGGCTACTATGATTGATGGGATGCAGTTTGATGCTTCCGTAAAAGCTCTTAATGAAGCTGGAATTAAAAATGAAGATATTTTACCAATCACTTATATAAACTCAAATGCTGATGTAAAAGCTAAAGTTGGTGAGATGGGAGGAATGGTTTGCACTAGTTCAAATGCAAAGAAAATAATTACAACAGCTCTGCAAGAGGGTAAAAAAATACTCTTCGTTCCAGATAGATGTTTGGGGCAAAATATAGCAAATCAGATGGGGCTAAAATCTTGCGTTATAGGTGATGGAAGCAGTGTCGCAGATGCTGATATTATCTGCTTTAACGGTTTTTGTTCAGTTCATCAGCTATTTTCAGTTGATGATATTAACTTTTATCGTAAAAAATACCCTGGAATTTTAATAGCTGTTCATCCAGAGTGTGATCCATCAATCTGCAATGCCGCAGATTTTGTGGGTTCAACTTCTCAACTTATAAAGTATATAAAAGATTTAGATGAAGATCAAAAAGTAGCTGTTGGAACAGAGTTTAACCTTGTAAATCGTCTGCGCAAAAAAAATACATATGTTCTCTCATCCACAAAACCAGAGTGCCCAACCATGAATGAGACAACTCTAAGAGACGTTTATGATGTTTTAAAATCTATTGATGATGGTGAACCATTAAATGAAATTCATATCGATGCAAATACTCAAAAGTGGGCAAAAATAGCACTAGATAGAATGATGGCTCTATGATAGAAGATTTTGTAAAAGAGACATTAGCACAAGATGTAGGACGAGGAGATTTGTATGCACTTGTTGAGCCAAGTGTAGCGGCATCTGCTAAAATCATTGCCAAAAGTGATGGAGTTGTTGCTGGAGTAATCTATTGTGACGCTTTAGCAAAACTAGAGAATTTTAGTGTAGTTTGGAACAAAAAAGATTCAGATAGCTTTGTAAAGGGTGATATTTTGGCAACGCTAAATGGAACATCACATCTCCTTCTTCGTGCTGAGAGAACATTTTTAAATATGCTTCTTCATGCAAGTTCAATTGCTACACTTACTAAAAAATATGCAGAAATTATAGAGCCATACGGTGTAAAACTCTTAGATACTAGAAAAACAAGACCTCTGCTTAGGGTTTTTGAAAAGTATGCGACAAGATGTGGCGGAGCAGTTAATCACAGAATGGGATTAGATGACTCTTTGATGATAAAAGATACACACTTAAAGACTATAAAAAATTTGAAGAGTTATATACAAAAGGCTAGACAAAAGATTCCATTTACTGCAAAAATTGAAGTAGAAGCGGAAACTCTTGAGATTGCAATTGAGGCATTTGAAGCGGGTGCTGATATCGTGATGTGTGACAATATGACGCCTCTGCAAGTTCAAGAGGTTGTAAAATATAGAGATGCAAATTTTGCACATATACTCATTGAAGCGAGTGGAAACATCTCACTACAAAGTATAGAGAGCTATGCAAAAACTGGTGTTGATGCCATAAGCAGCGGTTCTCTTATCCATCAAGCAAACTGGATAGATTTATCAATGAAAATGGATTAAGTTAAGTGTTTTATGCCAAAGTAAAATCTTTGTCAAGATTTTAAAAGTTCTTCTAAGGAGTATTTATGGCAGATGATGCAGAAAAAACAGAAGAACCCACCTCCAAAAAGATAGAGGACGCCCGAAAAGAGGGAAATGTTCCAAAATCTCAAGATGCTTCAGGTGTTATGACGCTATTTGTTGCCATTTTAGCTTTTTTGATGCTTTTTCCATACATGAGTTCCCATCTTCTTTTGCTATTTAAATACTATTTTTCTCTTATTGGTATGACTATAGATAGGGAATTTATGGTGGATATTGCAATAGTCACAATGAAAGAATTTTTTCTAATTGTTATGCCTCTCTCAATTGCTGTTGCTGTTGCTGGTATTGTTGCTGCTATTGCTCAGTTTGGTTTTTTATTTACTTCAAAAGCAATAATGCCTGACTTTAAAAAAATAGACCCGATTAAAGGGATGAAAAATCTCTTCTCAATGAAAAAATTGATAGATGGCATTAAGATAACTTTTAAATCATTTACAACCCTTGGCGTTGGGTTTGTTTTTTTCTTTTTATTTATCATGGAACTTCCAACAGTTGCTCTTTTTGGATTTAATGACCAGATGATTTGGCTTAGAGACAAGATGATAGTCATCGCTTTTGTTATGCTTTTAATTATTTTTATTTTTGCAGTTATTGATATTATAATTGTTAGAAAACAGTATTTTGATGGGCTAAAAATGAGTAAGCAAGAGATAAAAGATGAGATGAAAAACATGGATGGAGATCCTATGATTAAGGCGAAAATACGTCAAATCCAGATGCAAGCTTCAAGAAAAAGAATGATGGCAGCAGTTCCAACAGCAGACGTTGTTATAACAAATCCAACACACTACGCAGTTGCAATAAAGTATGATGAACAAAAATCTCACGCTCCAATTGTTGTGGCAAAAGGGATGGATAATATAGCGCAACAGATAAAAAAAATAGCAAGAGAAAATGGTGTTCATATAGTGCAAAATCCTCCATTGGCAAGAAGCCTTTATGCGCAGGTAGATTTAGACAAATCAATACCAAATGAACTCTTTGGAGCAGTAGCCGAGGTTCTGGCATATGTTTACAAAATGAATAAGAAGTAGTATATAATCCCAAAAAATATAGCTAAAGTAGTCATAAATTGAATGAAATATTAAAAAAAATAGATAGTGCTACTCACATAGTCATTCTCTCTCATAACTGTTTTGATGCTCACTCTATTGGCAATGCTAGTGCTTTTTATACTTTTTTGCTTCAAAAACATAAAAAAGTTTCTTGGGTTTGTAAAACATCAAATACAAATCATAGAATCTCATTTATTCCATGGGTGCAAGATATAAAAAATTCATTTCCAAAAAGTGCGGATTTGGCTATAAGTTTTGACTCTACGAATAAAGAGCATCTAGAGATAGAGTGTGAGCTAATAAATTTTATATCAAAATCAGAAGTTTTGTACCAATTTTTTAAAGATCATAAGATAAAAATAAATCAAAAGATTGCTACTGCATTATATTCTGGGCTTCTTTATGAGACTGATGGATTTTTGTCTGATGAGCTCTGTGGTACGACATTTGCTATGGCTAAAGAGTTAATAGAGTATGGTGCAGATTTTAAATTGTGTAATAAAAATATAATGAAAAGTATCACGCTAGGTGCTTTGAGATTAAAAGCCACTATGTTTAAAAATATGTCACTGTACTACGATGCAAAAGTTGCTACTTTTTGTGTAAGTGATGAGGATATGAGAGCAAGTGGTGCAACTGCATTTGATGCACAAGCAGCACTGCATGAGTCACTTTTTTTGCCTCATACAGAGATAGCTCTTTTGTTAATGCAAAAAAGTAATTTTAAAATAAAGTGTTTTGTTTGTTGTGCTTCTGAAGTTAATTGTGAAAAAATAGTATCAAATTTTGATGCCACAACAGATAAGAGTTGCTCAAGTTTTACGCTTAATGATTTGGTATCGCTAGATGAAGCTAAAGAGTTTATGCTTAATTTAATTAAAAAGGAAATGTAGTTGAGAAGAAGAGAAAATGGTTCTTTATATGGTGTGTTGTTTGTTTTAGTATTAATAGTTGGCGGTGCTTTTTATGTGTACAACTCTCTAATGTTTGAGAGAGAAGTCCCTGCAATATCTTTAGAGAGTGATGGTTATTGGAATTTAAAAGATCCATTAAAATTATCCATACAAGATAGAAGTGGTCTTAAATCATATAGAGTAGTATTAAAGAGCAGTTCAGGAGATACTGTATTGTATCACGAACAGTTTATGGAAGCAAAGAATATTGTTGATATAAAAATAGAATCACCTAAGAGTGCCTATACGATGAAAGATAAAGATATAAAAATTATTGTTGAAGCACTAGATGCAAGTAAATGGAATTTTTTTCAAGGAAACGCTACTCAAAAAGAGTATAGTATAAAAATTGACAAAAAAAGACCGCTTATAAATATAATTGCAAACTCATATAAAATTAGCAAAGGCGGTGCAGCGCTTGTTGTATTTAAAATTGAAGATGAAAATTTAAAAGATTTTTATATAGAGACAAATTTTGATAAAAAATTTAAAGCACAGCCGTTTTACAAAGAGGGGTACTATATAGCCCTTATTGCATGGCCTATAACAGAGGCAAACTTTAAAGCTACGGTTGTTGCACAGGATTATGCAAAGAACAGTACTCAGGTGTATATCCCACTATATTTAAGAGAAAAAATTTATAAAGTTTCAAATATTAAGCTCTCGGACAGCTTCTTACAAGGCAAAATTGCTGAATTAGCAGAAGAGTTTGAAGAGACACAGGGAGTAACTGACTCAATAGAACAGTTTAAATTGATAAACGAGACAGTAAGATTAAAAAATGAGAAGTTAATCCATGAAATTACATCAAAAGTTCCTCAGAAGATGATTCAAGACTTCCATATAAACAGTATGTACCCGCTTAAAAATGGTGCAGTAGTCGCTCATTATGGAGATCATAGAATTTACTCATATAATGATAAAGAGATAAGCGAATCATACCATATGGGGTTAGACCTTGCTAGTAATGCACAAGCCGAGATAATTCCTCAAAATGGCGGAGAAGTTGTTTTTGCTGAGTATAATGGTCTTTATGGAAATATGCCTATATTGAGCCATGGATTAGGGCTTTACACGCTCTATGGGCACTGTTCAAGTATTGCTGTTAATAGTGGAGACGTTATAGCAGATAGCTCTCATCTGGCAAATACAGGCAAGAGTGGTTACGCAATGGGAGATCACCTTCACTTTGGTGTTTTGGTTCAAGGCATAGAAGTTCATCCAGCTGAATGGATGGATAATGACTGGATGAGATTAAATATCAGTGATGTTATTAAGAGTGCAAAAGATATAATTGACAAAAAAATATAAACTATACAAAATTTAATTGCAGGAGCAAAAATGTATCAAACAACTATTAAGAAAAGTGTTGAGTTAGTTGGAATAGGGTTGCATAAAGGCTCCGCTGTTAAATTAAGACTTGAACCTTTAGCATCCAACAGCGGATTGATTTTTTACAGAAGTGACGTTGATGTAGCAATTCCACTTATCCCCGCAAATGTTGTTGATACTAAAATGGCGACTGTTATAGGTAAAGATGGTTATGTTATCTCTACTATTGAGCATATGTTATCTGCAATATATGCTTATGGAATTGATAACCTTAAGATAATTGTCGATGCAGACGAAGTACCTGTTATGGATGGAAGCAGTGCTAGTTTTTGTATGCTTTTAGATGAAGCAGGGATAGTTGAACTTGATGTGCCAAAAAAGATTATGCGCATTAAAAAAGAGATAATTGTACAAGAGGGCGAAAAGTATGTAAAACTCTCTCCATCAACTGATTTAAAATATGGTTTTACTATCAAATTTCCACATCCAGTTATCCAACAGCAAGAGTATATTTTAAACTTTACAAAGCAGAGTTATAAAGATGAGATTGCACGTGCTAGAACTTTTGGTTTTTTACATGAAGTACAGTATTTACGTTCAAAAGGTTTGGCTCTTGGAGGCTCACTAGAGAATGCAATCGTACTCGATGAGAAAAAGGTTTTAAATCCTGAGGGATTAAGATTTGAAAATGAGTTTGTAAGACATAAGATATTAGATGCAATCGGAGACATGGCGCTAATAGGGATGAATTTTGTAGGTAACTATGAAGCTATGGCTGGAAGTCATGATTTAAACCATAAGTTAACTCTAGAGCTATTAAAAGATGCCCAAAATTATGAAGTTGTTGAACTTGTTGGTGAAAAGACAAAAGAGTTAGAAAAAGCATATGCTTAAAAGTGTTGATTTAGTTTTTGTGACTCTCTCATCTCCAATTTTAATTGGTATATATGAGGACACAAAACTAATTGAGACTATCTCAACTAGTGAGAAAAGCTCTGAAATTCTACCTCTTCTTTTTGATGAAATATCGAAGAAATATAGTATCAAATCTCTTTTTTATGCAAATGGACCAGGTAGCTTTATGGCTATAAAGATTGCTTATATATTTTTAAAATCTATGAGCATACTTAAAAATATACCACTATATGCAACAGACGCCTTTTATTTTAATGAAAATCAGCCAATAAAAGCGATTGGAAAGCTATATTTTGTTAAAATTTCATCAGAAATAAAAACTCAAAAAATAGAAACAGTACCAGAGGTTAGATTTACGCTTCGGGATGTACTAGATTATAGAGAGTTTAGCACAATAACTACGCCTCTTTATGGAATTGGAGCGCTAGGATAGGAACAAAGTGACAGTAAGTGTACCAGCAACTAGTGCAAATCTTGGACCAGGATTTGACTCTTTAGGTTTAGCAGTTGATCTGCGTAATGTAGTTGAATTTCACCCGTCGAAATTCTTTAGCGTAAGCATTAAAGGTGAGGGTGAAAATAACCCTAAATTAAAGGGCAACAACCTCTTTATCAGTATTTTTAATGAACATTACAACAGACTAACGAAAAAAAAGCAAAATTTTAAATTTAATTTTTATAACCAGATACCTATGTCAAGAGGACTTGGTAGCTCTTCTGCTGTAATTGTTAGCGCAATTGCAAGTGCACACGAAGCAGCAGGAATAAAAGTTTCAAAAAGAAGAATACTAAATCATGCACTTGTATATGAGTCGCATCCAGATAACATTACACCAGCTGTTATGGGTGGATTTAATGCAGCAACTGTTGAGAAAAATAAGGTTTTTTCTCAAAAAAAACATCTCCCAGATTATATAAAAGCAGTTGTTGTAATACCAAACAAACAGATGAGCACTGCAAAAGCAAGAACCCTTTTGCCTAAATCATATTCAAAAGAGAGCGCTGTTTATAACCTTTCACACACAGCTCTGAGTGTTGCTGCATTTTTTAATGAAGATTGGGAAATTTTAAAACTTGCTTCTCAAGATAGATTTCATCAAAAAGCAAGAATGAAGACTTTGCCAGAACTTTTTAATGTTCAAAAAATTGCATATGAGAGCGGAGCTTTAATGAGTACTCTCTCTGGAAGCGGTTCAACATTTTTCTCTATGGTATATGATGAAGATTCTGAAAGTATAGCTAGTAAACTTGCTATAAAATTTCCAGAATTTGCTGTAAAAATTCTTAATTTTGACAACGAGGGACTTATTATTGATAAATAAGTTACACTCATTTTCTAAGTAAATCAAGGAACTTTTAGATATAATGGCGAAAAAATTTAACCAGCCTCTTAGGATGTGTATATCTTGTAGAATAAGAGATATGCAGATAAATCTACTCAGACTTCAGTGCTTAGAATCACAACTTAGTCTTTTTAGAGGAGAGGGTAGAAGTTTTTACATATGTGAAATTTGTCTCAAAGATGAGAAAAAAGCATTAAAAGCCATTATGCGACAATGTAAAAGCTCAGATAGAGATAAATTTTCGAACATACTAAAGGAGATCATCACTGATGACAGAAAAAGTTAGAGTACACGAAATTGCTAAAGAGTTAGGAATTACTTCTAAAGATGTAGTAAAAAAAGCCTCAGATATGGGCATTGAGATAAAGTCGGCAAATAGTTCAGTTTCAATGGAAGAAGCAGAAGGTTTAATGAACTATATAATGAGCGGTGAATTAGCACAAGTATCAGCAGCAGATACAAAAATAGAAGCTAAAGCATCAAATAATACTCCTAAAGAAGAAAAAACTCCTATAAAAGAAATTAAAAATACTCAAGCAACTCTCCCTGTAAAAAATAGTGAAAAATCTCCAAAAGATGTAGTAGAAAAAACTAAAGAATCTGAGCTAATTAGTAATGAGACAAAAGTATTGCCAAAGAGTGATGAAGCACAAGAAGAGGAGAAAGAGTTAGAAGTAACTGATCCTAAAAAAATGGTAATTAAAAAGTCTGGCTTAAAAATTGTTAAAAAGAAGCAGCCAAAACCTGAAGAAAAAGATGAAGATGAGTTTGTTCACGTAGTAAAACAGACACAATCATCAATCTCTTCATATGGGAAAATAAGTGCTGAAGTTTTAGAAGAGCTTGCAAATAAGAAAAAAGCAAAGCAGACAGTTTCAGGTGGAGCTAAAAAACAAGAGCAGGGTGTCAAGATTGATATATTTGGAGCTTCTTTATCTGAAGTTTCTATGGATATGGACGATCAAGTGGTACTACTTGACTTAAATGCAACACAAAGACAAGCGCTAGTTCCAGAAGAGCCAAGAAAAGCAAAAGTTGCAAAACCAGTTGGTAGAAATGCAAACAAAAAGTCTTCTTCAAAAGGCAGAAATGTTTCTCGTGATAAAAGAAAAAAATACATCAAAGACAAGCCTGAAGATTTAATCATAACGCATGTAGAAATTCCTGAAGATATTCGCGTTTATGAGTTCGCAGAAAAAGTTAATCGTCCAATTAGTGATGTTATAAAAGTACTATTTAGTCTTGGCTTAATGATGACAAAAAATGACTTCTTGGGTCATGATGAAATTGAGATATTATCTGAAGAGTTTGGTGTTGAAGTAACGATAGTTGACCCTAAAGATGCGTTTAACTATGAAGAAGATTTAAACGAAGAAGTAGATGAGGATGCCACTGAGAGACCACCTGTTATAACTATAATGGGACACGTTGACCATGGTAAAACGTCACTTTTAGATGCTATTAGAAAAGCGAAAGTAACAGAGGGTGAAGCTGGTGGAATTACTCAACATATCGGTGCTTATACTATTGAACAACATGGTAAAGCTATTACTTTCCTAGATACTCCAGGTCACGCAGCGTTTTCACAAATGCGTCAAAGAGGAACAGACGTAACAGATATTATCATTATTGTTGTTGCCGCTGATGATGGTGTTAAACCTCAGACTGATGAAGTTATAAAGTTGGCAAAAGAGTCTAAAGTACCAGTTATAGTAGCGCTAAACAAAATGGATAAACCAACTGCAAACCCAGATATGGTAAAAGCTCAAATGGCTGAGCGTGGATTAAATCCTATTGATTGGGGCGGAGATATTGAGTTTATACCAATATCTGCAAAATCTGGAATGGGTATTGATGAACTACTTGAAAATATCCTCCTAACAGCAGAAGTTTTAGAGCTTAAAGCAAATGAAAATGCTATGGCAAAAGCAGCTGTCGTTGAATCTTCATTAGAAAAAGGACGTGGTCCAGTTGCTACTGTAATTGTTCAAAATGGAACTCTAAGTGTTGGTGATTATGTAGTTTGTGGTAGCTCTTTTGGACGTGTAAAAGCACTTTTAAATGAGAATAAACAGCAGATTAAAAGCATTAAACCAAGTCATACAGCGGTTGTTGTTGGACTAAATGAAGTTCCATCTTCAGGTGAGATTATGATGGCTATGAATAGTGATAAAGAAGCAAGAGAATATGCTCAAAAACGTCATGAGTATGATAGACATAAAGAGTTGTCACATAGTACAAAATCTACTTTAGAAGATATGACTAGTATGATTGCTGAGGGAAGATTAAAGTCTCTTAAAGTTGTTCTTAAAACAGATGTTCACGGTTCACTAGAAGCGATTAGAAGCTCATTGAGTGAGTTGAGAAATGATGAAGTTAAAATCAATGTTATATCTTCTGGTGTTGGTGGAATTACAGAAAACGATGTTGAGCTTGTTTCAAATAGTGAAAACTGTGTACTTCTTGGATTTAATGTTCGCCCAACAGGAAGCGTAAAAGCTTTAGCAAAACAGAAAAATGTTGACATTAAAACATACTCTATAATATATCAACTACTTGATGATATGACAGGTATGTTAACTGGTATGATGGCTCCTAAGTTCACAGAGATAAATACAGGTCAAGCAGAGGTAAGAAATACATTTAAGGCACCAAGAGGTATGGTTGCTGGATGTGTTGTTGTTGATGGTAAGCTTATCCGTGGCGGATTGGTACGTGTTATTCGTGATGGAGTAGTTGTTCATGAGGGAGAACTTACATCACTTAAACGTTTCAAAGATGACGTTGATGAAATCGGAAATGGTTATGAGTGTGGAGTTATGATAAAAGGTTACGATGATGTAATCGTAGGCGATGTGATTGAGACATTTAAAAAAGTTGAACAAAAAGTATCTCTATGACAGAAGCTCAGATTAAACTAAAAAGAACCGAGTCTCTGCTTTTAGAGCTTATACCTGCGGCTCTTGGCAGTTTGAATGATGCAAGACTTCATAAGCTAGATATAATAGATGTTAAATGTTCACGCGGGAGAAGTGATGCTAAGGTTTTTATTTACCCATCATCATATACAGAGCAAGAGAAAAACGAATTTATTAAGCTTTTAAAAAATGCCAGACCGATTGTTGAAACTTATTGCATGAAAAATCAAGGCTGGTTTCGCTCTCCGAATCTTACATTTGAGTTTGATGAACAGTTTGAGAAGGCTCAAAGTCTTGAAGAGTTATTTAAAAAAATTGCTAAAGAGTAGGCGGATTTATTTATGAGTTTAGAAAAAGATATAGAGTCGTTTGTTAAATCACTTGGGTTAGAACTATATGAGATTTCTGTTGCTAAAGATGGTGATGAATCAATATATAGAGTAAACGTATTGTCAACACAAATTGTTGATGGCAAGAAAAAAGGTGTTAGCTTAGATGAGTGTGTTCATTTAAGTCGTCTTATCTCTCCTCTTTTGGATGTAACTCCACCAATGTCTGGCGAGTATAGACTTGAAGTTGGAACTCCAGGAATAGAGAGAAAAGTAAGCACACTCAAGCAGTTTGTTTTATCGGTTGGCGAGAGAGTGGCTTTTACTTTAAAATCAAAAGAGAAGCATAAAGGGTTGCTTGTAAGAGTAGAAGAATCAAATATTTGTTTTGATGTTGATGGCGAAGAACTTTGTGTTGAGTTTAACCAAATCTCAAAAGCTAAAACATATTTTGAATGGTAATTGACGAAAATTTTTACATGCGCCTTGCCCTTGATGAGGCTTGGAAATATCAAGGACTAACATATCCAAATCCAGCTGTTGGATGCGTTATTCTCTCAGAGAGAGGCAAAATTTTAGCAGTTGAAGCCCATAAAAAGGCAGGTTTACCTCACGCTGAAGTTGAAGCTTTAAAATCTGCTTATCACACTTTAAGTGGCAATGATAAGATTTTAGAACTTAGCGAATCTTCTCAAATCCACAACTATCTTTTACAAAATCATAACAACTGCTTTAGTGGAGCAACTATATATACAACACTAGAACCATGTTCTCACATTGGTAAAACCCCATCATGTGCAACACTTATTTCAAAACTAAACATTAAAAAGCTTATTGTTGGCTCACTTGACTCTAACGAGGTTGCCTCTGGTGGCAATAAAATAGTTCAAGATTCAGGCGTGGAGATAAAACATGGTGTTATGCAAAAAGAGTGTGACGCATTGCTTCTACCTTTTAAGCTTTGGCAAAAAGATAGATTTGTATTTTTTAAATGGGCACAAAGACTAAATGGTACTACTGATGAAGGAGTAATCAGCTCTCTTAAATCAAGAACAAAGGTTCATGCAATGAGAGATGTTTGTGACCTCTTAGTTATTGGTGGGAATAGTGTAAGAGTAGATAGACCAACGCTTGATGCAAGACTAGTAGATGGTAAAGCACCAGATATTTTGATATTATCAAAAAATTTGGAATTTGATAAAACTATACCGCTTTTTAGTGTTGAAAACAGAGAGGTAATAATCTCAGATAATTTTGATAAATTGAAAAATTATAAAAATATTATGATTGAGGGAGGTGATGTGATGTTTGGACTTTCAAAAGAGATAGTTGATTATAATCTTACTTTCATATCCTCTCAATTTGGGGGCAAAAATAGTTTTATAGGTAGCGAAAAATTTGAAATTTTAAATCTACTCCAAGATGCGCAAGATATAATCATGTGGATAAAAAGGGAAAAATAAATTATGCAAGAACAAGAAAAACAAAATAAAATAGTTTCGATGTTTGATGATATTGCACCAACTTACGATACTGCAAATCGTGTTATGAGTATGGGTGTTGATAAGAGTTGGAGAAGAAAAGCGTGTGATTTATCATATGTTTTTTATGCAAAAGATAGTATCGATAAGATTGTAGATGTTGCTTGTGGAACAGGCGACATGATGGATTTTTGGAAAAAAAGAGCAGATACTAATGGTATAGCTGTTGGTGAGATAGTAGGCGTTGACCCATCAAAAGGGATGGTAAATGTAGCAAGAGAGAAATACCCTAAATTTAATTACCATATATCAAAAGCTACTGAGATACCATTGGGAGATAGTAGTGCCGACATACTTAGTATAACTTATGGCATAAGAAATGTAGTTGAGAGAGAAGCCGCTTTAGTTGAGTTTAACAGAGTTTTAAAAATTGGCGGTTTAGTTGTTATTTTAGAGTTTATGAAAAATGAAAATCCATCATTTCTTGGACGTATTAGAGATTTTTATATGAATAAAATCTTGCCAAAAATAGGTGGTTTTATCTCAAATAACCTAGAAGCGTATGAGTATCTTCCAAATTCAATAGAGAGCTTCTCAACAGTTGAAAATATGAAAAAAGAGTTAGAGGCAGTTGGATTTGAGATAATTTATCTAAAAAGCTTCTCGATGGATATTTCAACACTTTTGATTGCTAGAAAAAAATAGGCGCTTCGTGTGTATACACTTAGTGTTTCTTCCTTAAATGAGCAGATAAAATCTCTCTTAGAGAGTACATTTGAGAGAGTTTTAGTTGAGGGGGAACTCTCTCGTATAACCTTTCACAACAGCGGACATATCTACTTTACACTCAAAGATGAAAACTCAACTCTCAAAGCCGTTATCTTTAAAGCAAACGCTGCAAAGCTAAAATTTCAGCTCCAAGAGGGCTTAAAGGTTGTGCTTGATGGTGCAGTTACTCTTTATAAGCCACGAGGCGAGTATCAGATAAACTGTTTTAGTATCTCTCCTTCTGGGCATGGTGCTTTGGCTTTGGCGTATGAGCAACTCAAAAATAGACTTGCATCTAAGGGGTATTTTGATAGTTCAAGAAAAAAGCCTCTTCCAAAATTTCCAAAACGGATAGCTCTTATAACCTCTGCAACAGGGGCGGCACTTCAAGACATGCTTCGCGTTGCAAACAGCAGATACAGAGTTTTAGAGATAGATATATATGATGTTTTAGTTCAGGGCGACAATGCTGCACCATCCATTGTTAGGGCTCTTAAAGTAGCAGATACAAAAGGTTATGATATTGTTATTTTGGGGCGAGGTGGTGGAAGTGTAGAGGATTTGTGGGCATTTAATGAAGAGATAGTTGCAGATGCTATCTTTAGTGCAAGAACTCCGATAATCTCAGCGGTAGGACATGAGATAGATTGGGTTATAAGCGATTTTGTAGCTGATTTAAGAGCGCCAACCCCAAGTGCTGCAATGCAGATGTCTCTTCCTGATGAGAGAGAGTTGTATCAGCATATAGACTCTCTAGCGCAAAGATATGAGCAAATAATTTTACAAAAACTAAATAACGCGAAGCAAGAACTTGAACATATAAACAGACTATATCAAGAGCACTCCATAGAAAAAAAGATAAGTTATAAACTAGAAGAGATTACTCAACTTAAGCTCTCTTTTACAAATAGTATCTATTTTAAGATGCAAAGTTTTAGCAAAGAAGTGGAATCTGTAAAAATCAGATTTCCAAGTGCTATGCAGAGTAGAATCAATATTGCTCAAAATCAAGTATTGACTCTACAAAAAATGTTAGAATCCAACCATCCAAGGTTAAAAACAAAAAGAGGTTTTGCACAAATCTCTAAAGATTCTAAGGTTATTGATATAGAGTCATTAATGGTTGATGAAGTTTTTGATTTAATGAGTGATAGAGTAGCGATAAGTGCAAAAGTAATAAATAAAAAATATATATAGAGGTTTTATATGAAATATCCAGAATTTTTTGATAGTGTTGAGAGCATAAAAGTGGTAGATCCGCTCTCAAATGTATTAGGCGCATTTGAAGGCGGTTTGTATGAGATAAGTTTCTTAGAAGTTGTAAAAGCAGCTGGGCATAGCTGTCCAACAGTTGCAGGTGCTTACATAACAGCTTTAGTAGGATTGAAGGCACTTTATCCAAACTCAAGAGCAGTACGTGGAGAGATAAAAGTTGAGTTTAGCGACTCTTTAGAAGATGGCGTTGCTGGAGTTATTAGTAATGTTATCTCTCAAATCACAGGTGCTACTGATAAGAGTGGATTTAAGGGTTTAGGTGGAAAATTTGCACGTCACTCTCTTATGAAATTTGACGCAAATATAAGTTCTTCTGTAAAATTTACTAGAGTTGACAATGGTAAAAGTGTAGAGGTATATTATGATCCATCATCAATTGGTGGAAGCCCAAAAATGCAACAATTGATGCAAAAAATGATGGGCGGAATGGCTAGTAGTGATGAAGTAAAAGAGTTTGGCGCTCTTTGGCAAGATAGAGTAAAGAGAATTTTAGAAAACATACCAACGGTTACAAAAGTTATAATCTAAAGAGCTGTAATTTTCTAGTAATCAATTTACTATATACTTCTTTGCAAAAAAAAGGAGTATAGATGGCATATTTTGACAATGTAAAAGTTGGTGATAAAGTTTTTGGTCTAGTGTTTGGTGCTGGAGAGATAGCTCAAATATTTGAGAACAGCCACTATAAGATGATGGTAGATTTTAAAAATGGCTACGAAGTTCCATATACTGAAGATGGAGTTCCTGGCTGGGGAAACTTTAATAAACAAACGCTTTATTATAAAAATGATATAGACTTAACGGACGTTGATTTCTCTCCTATCTCAAAAGTACTATCCATAAAAAAAATAATAAAGCTAAAAGATAAGAAAAAGCTTCAAGTAAGGCTTCCTTCTGGCGTTTGGAAAAAAGTAAAAAAAGCAGAAGAGTCTTACGTAGAAGATCTTCTAGAGAGAGAAAAATATCATATGTTTAGAAAGAAACCTGAAAAAAAAGATTGATTTTTTGATAAAAAATAGTCGCATTATCTCTACACCAATTGGCGAAATGTTAGCAGTTACCAATGGAAGAGCTTTAATATATCTTGACTTTATTGATGATATTCTTGAGATAGAAAATTCTGATCATTTTATCTTGCTCAAGTTAGAGAAAGAGTTAAGAGACTATTTTTCTAAAAAACTACAAACCTTTACCATACCGCTCTCTCTTACTGGTACAGAGTTTCAAAAAGGTGTTTGGAATACGCTCTTAAAAATCCCATATGGCTCAACTATCTCTTATGCTAAAGAAGCAAAACTTTCTGGAAACCCTAAAGCCTCAAGGGCCGTTGCAAATGCAAATGGTAAAAATCCTATCTCCATTTTAATACCTTGCCATCGTGTTATATCATCAGATGGTTCAATTGGTGGATATAGTGGTGGCGGAGTGTGGAGAAAAGAGTTTCTACTCTCACTTGAGAGAGCAGAAAAGTAGTTTTATCTTAGTGTTAGAGCTGGAAAGTATGTGTGCAAAGAGATGGCTGTTTGAGCGGAAATCTTTTTCATAAATTTATCAAATTTATCCTCTTCATTCCACTGTGGTGATGTTACTCCGCTTAACTCTATCAATCTTTTTTTTGCATCAAATGAGACACCTAAAGTATCTACAAGCCCAACATCTTTGGCTTGGCTAGCAGTAAATATATGTGCATTTGCATAAAAATCTCTTTTATTTATATCAAGACCTCTAGCCTCTGCAACGTCTTTGGTAAAAAGCTCATAAGTTCCTTGAATAACTTTGTTTAACTCATTTTTTTCATACTCTGTCCACTCTCTATCACTCGCACCTACTTTTTTGTATTTTCCTGCTTGTACACTTTGCGATTTTATGCCTATTTTGCTCATAAGTTCACTAACATCAGCGCCTTGCATTATAACTCCAATGCTTCCAACCATAGAACCAGGATTTGCGATTATTTCATCTGCCCAGATACTAGCGTAGTAACTTCCACTTGCAATTGTTCCACTTGCATAAACAACAACAGGTTTGCTCTCTCTTGCACGTTTTATCGCGTATGCTATCTCGATGGATGGTGCGACTGCTCCACCAGGTGAGTCTACATTTAATAAAATTCCTTTTACAAACTGATTTGAAGTAGCATCATCTATCTGTTTTAGAACTTCTGAGACTTCCATAATAGGGCCTACTAAGTTTATCTGCTCAAGATTATTTGGTTTTAAATCCTCTTTGCTTTGAGGAGCAAATATTAGAAAAAGTATAAGCACAAAAATCATAGCTTTGAAATGCTCTTGAATAAATTTCATGGTTGAGAGTATTGGAGAGAAGATAGTTTTTATAAATTGCATTAAGCACCTTTTTTAGAAATAAATTTTCCGTTGATATAAATTTGGGAGATATTATATCTATGAAGTATTAAATGAATAGCCAACTCATCAGTTGGTTCTTTATCTAAATCTAAAACAAGCATATCTGCATTTTTCCCTTCACTTATCTCTCCGCTGTTGAGTCCTAGTGCTTGTGCTGCATTTATTGTCACACCTCTTAAAAGAGCTTTTGCAAACTCTAAAAGAGGCTCATTTGCATGCATTAGAAGGGAAGCTTTCATCTCTTCAAAGAGGTCAAGTTTGTAGTTTGAACTAAGCCCATCAGTCGCTACAATCCAGCGAATATTTTTATCATTTAATGCTTTGATATTGAGAGTTTTATTGCCTAGTAATCTGTTAGAAATAGGGCAGTGAATAACTGTATGTTTATTATCTGCTATCTTTTGGAGTTCTTTATCATTTGTTTCAACAGCGTGTGTTAAAAGTGTACTAAAGCCATCAAAATGCTCTAAAAATTCACTAGAACTACAAGTAGAACTATTTTGTTTTAGTAGTTTCTCAAAAAACTCTTTAAAATCGCCCTCGCTATTATCAAGCCACTCTCTCTCGGCAGAGCTCTCCATAAAATGAGCTGTTAGTTTAAGCTTCTCATCTTTTACTATCTGAAGTGCTTTTTTGATTAAAATAGGATGAACAGAGTAGGGCGAGTGAATGGCAACTGCTGGGTAAAATCCTTCTCTTTTTACACTCTTTGATGCGTCAAGTCTTGCCATAAAATCGCCAAAAAGTGCATCCGCCATCGTTGCTTGAGAACCGATTAGCTCATTAAAAAAAACAACATTTTGAGGTGCATCTGCACAGGCATCTAAGTCCATTGCATGTGAGCTAATTGCCCCAAAAGTTGTGATTCCAGACTCTAGCATAGAAGATATTGCTTCACTCATGCACTCTTTAGCGCAACTCTCTATTAAGTTCTCTCTTTGTTCAAGTACACTGTAAAGCCAAGAGATAAAATCTCCATACGAGAGTTCCGTTTTATTTGCACTAAATTCTAAGTGTACATGCGCATTTATAAGACCAGGCATTAGGAGAGAATTTTTTTGTAATATTATAACTTCAGCGTCTGGAAATAGGCTCTTTAGCTCTTCTAGTGGCGCGATTTTATGTATAGTTTTATCAAATGCTACACTTTGCTCACAAAGCAGACTTTGCGGCGTTAATATATAGTTAGGAGTAATTATTTGCATCTTTTATCTTTTTTTAGAATTTAAAATAGATTATGCTTAATTTAGATAAAATGGCTCCTTAAAAATTTTAATTATTAAACAAAAAGGCAAGAGATGAAGATAGTAGTAATTCAAGGACCAAATTTAAATATGTTAGGCGTTAGAGAACAGCAAGTTTATGGTTCTATGAAATTAGAGCAGATTCACTCTCAAATGAGAGATTTTGCAGCACAAAGTGGACTAGAGATAGAGTTTTTTCAAAGCAATTTAGAGGGTGAGATTGTAGATAAGATTCAAGAGTGTTATGGAGATGCTCAAGGTATAATCATTAATGCAGCAGCATATACACACACATCAATAGCTATACGTGATGCAATCTCAGCTGTAAACCTTCCAACTATCGAAGTGCATATCAGTAATATCCACAGACGCGAAGAGTTTAGAAAACAAAATATGATTGCACCAGTTTGTACATCATCGATTGTAGGTTTTGGACCATTTGGTTATCATCTTTCTATGGTTGGTATGATTCAGATAATGAATGAGATAAAAGCAGTTCAAGAGATGCAAAAACAACAAGCTCCTCAAGCAGAGTAGATTAATGTATTTAGAGCGTAAATTAAGCGATAGCTTGACTATCTATAAAAATTTACGCTTTTGTAAAAAAGTGCAAAAAGGTTCTCATAGATATAGAGCAACTATCGGTATTGGTGGTAATTTAGGCGATGTTAGAAGAAGATTTGCCCATCTTGAAGCATATCTTATTAGAGACAGAAGAGTTGAGTTCCTAGAGAGATCGTTGATTTTAAAAAATCCTCCTTTTGGTTTTACAAATCAGGATGATTTTTTTAACTCAATTATTATATTAAAAACGAGTATGCAACCTATGCTATTTTTAGATTATTTAATGAGAGTAGAGAAAAAATTTGGACGTAAAAGAAGTTTTGCTAACGCTCCAAGAACACTCGATTTAGATATTATATTTTTCGATGACAGAGTTGTTAAAAAAGAAAAACTCCATATTCCACATCCAGAGTATTCTAAAAGAGAGAGCGTACTAATTCCACTTAAAGGTTTAAAGAGATGAAAATATTAACTTTTGTTGGAAAAACACCCTCAGATGCGCTAAAAAAAGCAAAAATGAGTCCTAACTATTCTCAAATGCTTCACATAGATACTAAAGAGATACAGAAAAAATCACTAGGGCGAGATGCACTCTATGAGATAGTAATGGGCATTGAAGGCGATACTGAGCAGACATATCAAAAAAATAGTTCTGTAACAAAAGATAGCAGACCACTTACTCAAAAGAGTGCAGATGTTCTTTATGATATATCTTATGCTGCAAAACAGATATCTAAAATAGCAGAGGTAAAAGACCCGCTTTATGCTTATCAAGAGCAGAACACTCAGCCTATGCTTGAGCCAAAAGAGCTAAAAGAGATAAAATCTGAAATTGCAAAACTTGGCGATAAAGTTAAAATTATCCAAAATATGTTTTGGGAAGAAAAAGCTCCTGATTTAGATAGTCATATCCCATCAGAATTTGCAGAGATATATAGACTCGCTTCTCAAAGTGGTATGAACAAAGAACACCTAGATGCCATTATGAGAATGACGTTAGAGCATATGCCATTTAAAATGAGAGAAAACTCATCTACAATCAAGAGATACTTCCAAACGATACTTAGAAAAATGGTGCCAGTGAGAATAGAGTCTCTACCATCTATTGGAAATAAAAAAGTGATAATGCTAGTTGGTCCAACAGGAGTAGGTAAAACAACATCAGTGGCAAAACTAGCTGCAAGATACTCATTTTTAATGCAAAAAAAGTATAAAGTAGGGCTGATAGTTCTTGATACCTACCGTATAGGTGCGGTTGAACAACTTATGCAATACGCAAGAATGATGAAGTTAGCAATTGAGACCGTAGTAGATCCATCAGACTTTGCAAGCGCACTTGATTCTCTTAAATATTGTGATTATATTTTGATTGATACAATGGGTTCAAGTCCATACGATAGAAATAAGATAGAGAAAATTTATGAGTGTTTGGATGGAAATGATTCAAAATATAATATCGATGTTGTTTTAGTCATGCCGAGTTCTATAAAATATGAAGATTTAAAAGCTACTTATGAAAATTTCTCTAGTTTAAACGTAGATACATTAATGTTTACAAAGCTTGATGAAACAAGAGGCTTTGGAAATATATTTTCTCTTGCGTACGAGATTAAAAAGCCAATAAGCTACTTCTCAGTTGGTCAAGAAGTCCCAGAAGATTTGGTTTGTGCTACTAGTGATTTTTTAATAGAGTGCTTATTAAACGGCTTTAACAGGAGCAAAGCATGATAGGGAATCAAGCTCAAAAACTCCAAGAGCTAGTCTCATCTAGTTCGGCTAAAAAATCTAAAAAAACTCGTTTTATCGCTGTAACAAGCGGTAAAGGCGGTGTTGGAAAAAGTACAATAAGTTCAAATCTGGCATACGTTCTCTCTCAAAGCGGACTAAATGTAGGAATCTTTGACGCTGATATTGGTCTTGCAAACTTGGATGTAATGTTTAATGTAAAAATAAAGAAAAATATTCTTCATGTTCTCAAAGGTGAAGCAACAGTTAGTGATATTTTGATACCAATAACTAGAAATCTGATTCTAATCCCAGGTGAGAGCGGTGATGAGATTCTAAAATATTCAGATAAAGCTCTTTTTGAGAGATTTATGAGTGAAGCTGAAGTGCTTGATAAATTAGACATTATGATAATCGATACAGGTGCAGGTATTGGTGAGCATATACAGATGTTTTTAGATGCTGCTGATGATGTAATAGTCGTGACTGTTCCAGACCCAGCGGCTATTACCGATGCCTATGCAACTATAAAAACAATAGCAGTTTTGCGCAATGATATTGGTTTAATTATGAATCAGGTTAAAAATCAGAATGAGGCAACTGCTGTATATGAGAAGATAAAAAAAGTAGCACTTGCAAATATTGGTGATAAATTAAATTTAAAACTAATAGGAAAAATAGACAGTGATGTAAAAGTTTCCTCATCTATCAAGCAAAGAGCACTTTTTACTGTTTTACATGAAGGCTCAAGTGTTCATAAAGATATTGTCTCTATTGCAAATAATATAGTAAAAAATTTGGAACGAAATGTGCTAGTTTCTCCAAGTGAGAGTGGTTTATCGGGGCTTTTTAAGCGTTTGGTAAAGCATTTTTAAATCAAGTTGAGGCTGTTTGATGTTAGGTGAGAATTTTGTATATTTTTTTACTGTCCAAGGTTTTTTTATTGGAATAGTTTTTGGGATATTAAAATCATTTAACGCTGAGGGGTTGCTTGTTTATACATTTTTAATAACTGGCTTTTTTTATCTTTTTTCACACGTCATCGTTGCTTTTTACTACAAAACAACAATCGCTAAAAATTACTATTTTCCAAAAGAGAGTCATGAGAAGAAACTAGATTTATTTGTAATTGAGATAAACAAGAGAGAAAAACTTATTGATTCTGCTATAAAAATCACAGATGCAGCTATTAAAGCTAATGCCGCAGATGTCGGGATAAGTGCATGATAAGCGCATATACTCAAGATTTAAAACATAAAGAAGATGAGTTAGCTATCCAATATCTACCTGCTGTAAAAGCAATGGCTTTTAGACTAAAAGAGAGACTCCCTAGTTCTGTTGATTATATGGATCTCTCAGCAATTGGCACAGAAGAGTTGATAAAACTTGCAAGAAGATACGATGAGACTCTTAATGACTCTTTTTGGGGTTACGCAAAGAAGCGTGTTTATGGAGCAATGCTCGATTATCTTAGAAGCTTAGATATTGTTAGCCGTTCAAGCAGAAAGCTTATTAAATCAATAGACTATGCTGTCGAAGAGTATAGAGTCTTACATGATGAAGAGCCAAGTGATGAAGAGTTGGCAGCCATCATAGGTGAAGACGTTGAAAAAATTCATGAAGCAAGAGTTGCTTCGTCTATATATACTGTTATGCCGCTTCATGATCAACTCCATGTTGGAGATGAAGGTTTATCACTTGCAAATATAGAAAAAGAAGAGTTAGTTGATGTTATAAAAACAGTTCTTGGTTCATATAACGAGCGTGAGCAGATGATTATTCAGCTATACTATTTTGAAGAGCTTTCATTAAAAGAGATTAGCGAGGTTTTAAGTATAACAGAATCAAGAATTTCTCAAATTCATAAATCAGTAATCCATAAAATTAAAGAGAGTGTAGGAGCTTAAGATGGCAGACATACTTTCACAAGAAGAGATAGACGCGTTATTAGACGTTGTAGATGATGATGAATCTGACTTATTTGATGATGGAGGAAATGACGTTCCTTCATCAAACAGACAAGTAACTCTTTACGATTTTAAACGCCCAAATAGGGTTTCAAAAGAGCAGCTCCGAGCATTTAGAGGCATTCATGATAAGATGGCTAGATCTCTTGCTTCACAAATATCTTCAATCATGCGATCAATTGTTGAGATACAACTTCATTCGGTAGATCAGATGACATATGGCGAGTTCTTGATGTCGCTTCCAAATCCTACAAGTTTTAATGTTTTTTCAATGAAACCATTGGAGGGAAGCGGTGTTATCGAGATAAACCCATCTATTGCTTTTCCGATGCTTGATAGATTGCTTGGCGGAAAAGGGGAACCCTTTGATGCAAGTCGTGAGTTTTCGGATATTGAGTTAAGTCTTTTTGAAACAATTTTAAGAGTTATGATGGCTACTCTCAAAGAGGCTTGGGGACCAGTTATGGATATTTTTCCAAATATTGAGTCAAAAGAGTCAAGTCCTAATGTTGTACAAATTGTTGCTCAAAATGAGATTGTTGTTATGGTTGTTATGGAGATAATTATCGGGCAGAGCTCAGGTATGATGAATATCTGCTACCCTGTTATCGCGTTAGAGCCAGTTTTGCCAAAGCTTGCAAGTAGAGATTTGATGCTTAATGAAACTAGCACAAAAAAGAGCCGTAATACTGAATTACATGTATTGCTTGGTGGCGCAAAAGTTGGCATTGAAGCAATGCTTGGTGATGCTGAACTTACTTTAAGAGATGTTTTGGATCTTCAGGCTGGGGATATTGTAAGGTTGACGAGTCCAGCTAATGATATCGTGACTGTATGTGTCGATGGCAAAGATAGATTTCGTGGCAAAATTGGTTTAAGACGATTCAGAAAGTCTATACAAATTACAGAGATAATAGACACAGAAAGAGATGCAGTTAAGAGAGCATTAGAAAACTTTGAATCAATTAGACGACAAAAAATATCTGGTGTTAAAGATATTATGCTTGATGAAGAAAATAGATATAACGATGATGAGGAGTAGATTATGAGTAATTTTATGAAATTATTTGAGAGTGAAACAATAGGTACAGTTGAAGCTCTTATAGGTCAGGCTCCTTCTATGGAACTAAAAGAGGAGCAAGAGTTAAGCATTATCTCTAGTATTGTGCCTCCTATTGTACTAGGCAATATTTCTATTAGTGGAGATATTCATGGTTCAGCAATGCTTGCATTTACTCCAAATTTAGTTACTGCTTTGTCAGATATGATGATGGGTGAAGAAGAGAGCAAAAGAGAAGATGTTAGTGAAGATGATTTAGATGCTGCTAAAGAGATTTCATCAAATATTTTTGGAGCAATAAGTAATAGCCTTGGAGCACAAAAAGAGTTGCCAAAGCTATCTTTTAGTATAGATAATATCGAATACGTTGGTGAAAATAAAGATATTTCACTCGAAAACTACTATAAAATGTTTGTTTATCACTTTAATATAGGAGATACAGATTCTCTTTTAATGTTTATTATGGATGAAAACCTTCATAACGCACTGTTTAAAACAGATAAAGCTCCAGCAGAAGATAAAAAAAATGAACAAAATAAAAGTAGTTCTGCCGCATCTTTAAGTAACGATGAGATGAATAATATTGCACTCATAATGGATGTAAAGCTTCCAGTAAAAGTTAGAATTGGAAAGAAAAAAATGTTGCTTAAAGATGTTTTAAATATGGACATTGGCTCTGTTATAGAGCTTAATCAATTAGCAAACGATCCACTTGACATATTAGTAGATGATAATGTAATTGCAGAGGGTGAAGTTGTGATAGTTGATGGAAACTTTGGCGTTCAAATTACCACAATTGGTACAAAGCGAGAGAGATTAAATCAGCTTAAATCATAACAAGGGCTATATTAGTGAAAAAACATAATAATGATTTAGCAAAAAAATATGTCAAAGATATTAAATCAGCAGATGTTTGGAGTGTTTTTAGAATACTTAGCGATTTTGTAAAAGGTTTTGATGGTCTTGGGGATCTTGGACCGACTGTTACAATGTTTGGAAGCGCTAAGGCAAAAAGTAGTAGTAAATATTATAAATCAGCTCAAAAACTATCTTCAATACTTGCCAAAAGAGGATTTAATATAATGACAGGTGGCGGACCTGGCGTGATGGAAGCTGCTAATAGAGGTGCATTTGAACATAAAAATGTAGAATCTATTGGTCTAAATATTGATCTTCCTTTTGAACAAATCCCAAATAGTTACACTACTACAGAACTAAGTTTTGAGTACTTTTTTTCGAGAAAAGTTATGCTTGTAAAATACTCAATAGCCTACGTTATATTTCCAGGAGGATATGGAACGCTAGATGAATTTTTTGAGGCCTTAACGCTTGTACAAACAAAAAAAATAACTGGCGTAAAAATATTTCTTGTTGGAACCTCTTTTTATAAGCCTCTTATGAAGTTTTTAGAAAATAAGTTATATAAAAATGGAATGATAACACTTGAAGATTTGCATATTATAACTTTGAGTGATGATTTAGAGCAAATTGTAATAGATATAGAAAATTCTCTTTTAAATCAAATAGAAATTTTAAATATTTCTGGATTATCAGATACAAAGTATTGTAACTCCCTTGTCGATTTTTTTAAAGACAAAGATGCAACTATAAAAGAGTATACAAATGTCTAAAAAAGTATTAGTTGGAATGAGCGGAGGAATCGATTCTACAGTTTCTGCCATGTTATTAAAAGAGGATGGATATGAAGTAGAAGGTTTATATATGAAACTTCACTCTAGCCCTGGATATCATGAAATACATGAAGCAAGAGCAAGAAAAGCTGCTGATTTTGTAGGGATAAAGTTGTATGTAATAGATTTGCAAGAGATATTTGATGAGAAAGTTTTTAAGCCTTTTATTGATACTTATGCAAAGGGTAAAACGCCAAATCCATGTGCGCTCTGCAATAGAAGCCTGAAATTTGGGGAGATGGTAAAGTTTGCAGATAAGATAGGTGCAGATTTTATAGCAACAGGACACTATATTAAAACTGATGGAAAATATTTTTATGAAGCTGATGATGATACAAAAGATCAGAGTTATTTTTTATTTTATGTAAACAAAGAGATATTACCAAGACTTCTATTTCCTTTAGGCGATAGAAAAAAAAGTGAGATTAAAGAGCTTGCTGGTTCAATTAGTGGATTAGAAACATTTGCATTACAAAAAGAATCAAGTGAGATATGTTTTGTCGAAACTACATATACTGATCTGCTTCAAGATTATGTTGAAGTGGACAAAGTAGGAGAAGTACTTGATCAAAACGGCAAAGTAGTAGGAGAACATAAAGGTTATATGCACTACACGATAGGTAAAAGAAGAGGCTTTAGTGTTAATGGAGCGCATGATCCACATTATGTAGTAAGTATAGATCCAGATAAAAATCAGATAATAGTAGGTAAAAAAGAGGATTTAGCTTGTAATAGTGTTATTTTAAGTAACTTAAATCTCTATACCGACGATAAAAGCTTTAATACAACTGTAAAATTAAGATATAGAACAAAATCAGTACCTTGTCATGTAGATATTGTAGGTGACAAAGCTTATGTAACACTGCAAGAGAGTGTTTTTGGTGTTGCAGCAGGACAAGCTGCTGTTTTTTATGATGGAAATAAGCTTCTCGGTGGTGGCTGGATAGAGGATAATTGAGTATAAATATAAAAAATAATCTATAAAGTAGAAAATATTAAAAATATGACCACTGTTTTAAGCCCCCTCTAAGCAATCCTTACCTATAATTCCCATCCACAAACACAGAGACCTAAAGTTTAGGTATCTAGGCTTCAAGTAGAGGCTTATAACGGTAGTTTGAGATCATTGAAAACTAAGCAAGTAAATAGACTTTAATAACTAAA
>CAMBTK010000008.1 GCA_945870785.1 Sulfurimonas crateris | reverse complement strand
ATAATTTTAAGAGATTTCATTCAAGCATAGGTTATCAAAAACCAATGAATCTCTATCTTGAATATTTAAAAAGTGTAGTATAAAGTAGCAACTAGAGGTGGAAATTAATTAAGCTGAAAAGTTGTCTTGATTTTTCAGGCCATTATAGTGTGCAAATAAGACTTTTCATCAGTATTAATCACAACGGGTAGTTTATTGCATTGGCTGTAATCTACTAATTTATTAACGAAGTTATTTAGATCATCAGCTATACTCTTATCAAATTGAGAATATTCCATATTAAGTTTATCTAAAATTGTATCCATGCTTTTTACTCTAAGTACAGAACAACTACTAAAAATACTCTTTAAATAGCTGTACGGATTTTCTTTTTCAGATGTTACAAGTAATTCGCCGTAAATATATGGTTCATCATTATCCCATGCTTGAAAAGGAGTTATATGGTTTGGTTTCACAATATTTCTTAACAGTTTACTTACTCTTCTTAAATCTGTTTTAGCACCAAGATTATTGATATGAAAAAAGATTTTATCTTCAAGTAGCTTATTATCGTTACTTTCTTTTAATAGGGAATCATTTGTAATAGTACCCATATATTTTTTGTTATTTATGAAGATTGGTTTGATAATGTACTCAACCAAAATATCTGTTGTTTCACTATCTCCTATTAAAATAACTGCTATATTGGACTTACTTAAAGTCCAAAAGAAATTACTTAACCAAAATATAAAAAAATAAAACTCTTTTTCATTTTGAAAAACTAATCTCAAATACTCTTCTATAAAGCTTTTCTCTTTGACAATTAATGAGCCTCTTAGCCATTGTAACTCATGCTCTTTATGAATAATCTGGTTTGATGTCTGTTGATAATATGCTTGTGAATAGTGTAGTTGTGATTTAAGATTCATAATCTCTAGTTGTAGTTGATTAATGCGTACATGAACTAATCTCTTTTTTAATAATTCCGTATATTCAAAAGTATTTCTATCATATAGGTTATTGGAAATAAATATAAACTCATTATTAGAAAATGGGTTGAAGATATTTTTTCGCACTGTAGGCAATAATGAAACTATTATATAATCTGCTTCTATGACTTGAACATCATTTGTAGAGTCATATATATTGGGATGAAAATTTATAATATCACCCATCTCATTTTTACTGACTTTTTGCTCTTTTTCAAATGCTTTTTGCCTATAGTAAAGTTTGTTATTTTGATCTTTCCATATTTTTAAGTCTTGATTACATAGTAAATTAACTGTTCTATGGTGATTGTCAGCAATTCTATTTTTTATGTCAATATCTTTTTGATAAAGAAAGTTTTGCTCCAGTTCTATTTTTTTTTGCTGTTGCGTTATAAGAGCCAAATCACCAAGCCATTTTTCATGGGCTTTGATGATTTTTTTGTAATTGCTATTTGCATCAGTTGAAATTGATGCCATGGGAAAATGTGTTGAGTTATAAGCTTGAACCGCTTGAGCAGATGTAGCATTATCAAGAGTTAAAGCGATTTTATTGAAATAAGATTCCAGAAGAGCTATATCATCTGAATTATTTATATCTATATCCATAAGTTCACGACTTTCTCGAAGCAAAGCTTTGAAAATATCAAGAGCTAATAATTCTTCTTGTGTGTAACTATCAAAAAATTTCTCAGGATTGTATTCTTGATTATTGTAAGAAATAGTAAAGTTTACACAATCTTTGAAAAGCTCTACTATTAAACTATTATAAATGGTACTATTTGTGTAGTTAAACTCATTGTTATCTAGCATGAATATGATGTCATCACAAATATCGATAAACCAGTTTGATTCAGTTTGTGCCATGGTTAAGTACCTCCATTTGAATTAGTTGCTCGATGTTTCCATGAGAAAGGTATGTTGCTTCATATATCGCTTCTCTATCAAATTCAAATTCAGGTTCATCTCCATATCTGTTTTTTTGGTTTTTGATAATCTCTTTTGCCTTTGCTATTTGTTTTGACTCTAAGTATCTCAAATCATAAGCGCTGCAACTTGAAGTACTGTTTAAATCTCTACTTATGAAGTTTAAATGATCCAAATATAGATTTTCACTATCTCCTAATGCAAGTTTTTGACTAAAAAATTTAGTGATAGCAGATATATCTTTGTCAAACTCTAAAAAAGATAGTCTGTATATAATAATAGACAATCTAGCTAACAAAACTTTTTCATTTACAAACATTTTAATATCATCAAGAATTAAATTTTGAAAACAATACTTTTTTGAGCTATATTCAGTGTCTATAAGTATTTGATGGTAGGGTTCTCTAATGATAGTTTTATAAATGTAGTGTCCAATTTTTTGATACTCTTTATTTTTCATTAGCTCCATTAATGGTAGTTGCTTGATATAAATCGTATATTGTTCAACTTCACTTAGTTCAGGTTTTGCTAAATCATGTGCTAAGCCATTTACGAGCTTATTTAAAAATTCCTCATTTAGAGGGGTTTTTCTAAATCTACTGTTTAGATCAAGAGAATAATCCTTGAGTGAAACACATAAAATAGGTCTATGAATTTCAAGAAAATCAGGTGTATGTAGTGTTACTAAAATTATATTCCTGTTTTGTTCATAGCTAATATCTGATATGTTTGTTGTCCATGTAAAATATACTGAATATAATCTCGTTGCAAAACAGTCGTTGCTATCTTCAAGAATTTCCTCTTGCTGTTCTTTCATAATAGTTTTAATAAGCGTTTTAACTATTTGAAAAGTTCTAGGAAATCCCCCATGACTGAAGACTTGTAAATTTAATATTTCTTCATTAAGAAGATTGTTTTTTGCATTGACGAACCAATGCTCACATAGCTTAAAGCTATTATCATATGGCGTTATAACCATTTTGTTACTCCTTATGTGTTTATTTTTTGTAATTAAAATAGCTTTAGACAATTAAGTCTAAAGCCATTCTATAGGTTAAAGTAGTATTCGCTAGATTTTTTTCTTAGGTCTCTTGAAAATTTTGTTGGTTCATATATCTCAAGCTTGTCAAGCAATGCTTGTGTAGACATAGCAAAATCACTAGGATTCATTGCAATAAAAGCAGGCAACATATCTCTTTGATAGATTCTTCCTTTTTTAAATCCTGAAATCATATTTGCATATACAATAGGATTCTTTGCTTTTAGCGGCTCTAAATACTCTATATCTTGAGTCAAAAGAGCATTGATAAACAATTTAAATCTATCATTTGTTCCTTTGACTAAAGCTTTTTTTTCATATGTATTGAGTGCTTTGTTCGCAAGGTTCGTATCTATAGGATAGTTTTTCAGGTATAATGCTAAATTTGGCAGCTCAAATTCTAGTTGTTTCTTTAGAACTTTAAAATCTCCAAATCCAAAAAAGTTACACTCTTCGTTTGATATATTTCCAGCTGTAGAAAATACAGTGTATCTTCTATCCTCTGGTTCTATTTCAAGAATATATGCCTCGTTTGAAGTTATCAATATTTGCGCAGTTAGTTTAATTGGTTTAGAGATGTTCTCATACTTTTTTTCACCTGCAAATTCTGAATCTGTCACAAGTTCTTTTAAAGAGTTCTTATTCTCTTTATTAGATTTTATATCATGAGACATCTCGTTGATATTGATAAAAAGTTTAAACTCAAATACACTACCAAGAAACTGCGATTTAATAGTTTTGTTCCCCACTGTAAAACAATATTCTTTACCAAATAACAATGAGACAAGGTTAAAAAACACCCCTTTACCACTACCTTGTACCCCTCTAAGGACAACGGCAACCTGTGATTTGCTCAAAAACACAAACATGTAAGCTAACCAATTCATAATATAATGAAAGCGCTCTTCATTGTAATTCACTAAGTGTGCTATTAGCTTCAAGGAGTATGTTGGCTTTTTATAAGGCGTATCTTTATCTAGCAACAAAGCTTCAGTGGGTTTAAACTTGTTCATCACATATGTGTTACCCTTTTTATAAAACTCTTCCATAATACCAGTATCAATATCATCAGTGGAAACCAACATTAAATCTTCATACTTAATCTCAGGTGGTCTATCCTTTGTCCCTCTCCCTACTGTAATAAATTCTCCTATTAGTTTGCTTATAACTCTGCTAGCTTTTTCTTCAGTGACTTTTTTAAAATCTGCATCTGGTGATGATCTCAACATCAACTCTCCATCATCAAACATAATCAATGCACCACCAGCTTTTTCTAATTTAATAAGGTACTCATTATCAGAAACTCTGAAGTTGTTGAATTTATATTTTGAAAAATCAGGTGGTGGTTCTAATGTATCATCTTTTTCTATAAGATTTTGAAAACCACTGCCATCACAAATAATATCCGTTGACAAAACTTCCATCTTTTGTTTTTCTATATTTACATTAAGATTTTCATCAAGATTCTCTAAATCTTCCATTTCCCTTTGAACCATATTGTCATTTGAATTTTTAGTAGAGTCTTTAATTTCATCTGCGAAGATATCATCTTCATATTCATATGAAATATTTGTATAGTTACTCATAATTTACCTCTTTTGATTTCTTTTTTATTAATTTCATCAATAGTGAAGAAAATTCCATCGCCAACTTTTTTCGATAGGTTACTGTAACGCTGCTGCTTGTTATTTACTGCCAGAGCAGGACGATAACCATTATTATCATTCATCTTTAACCTCGCATTTGGTGTTCTTCGAGCCATTTATCTATAGCAACTCTGTCATATCTAATATATTTACCGCCAACCTTTGAAAAAGGTATTGTTGAATTTGAGCTTTGCATGCGCATTTTACTTTGAGTGCTTTTGCTAAAGCCATATTCTTTTTCTAAATCATCAGGTGACAACCATCTTTTTGTTAATTTTGCATAAGTTTCTACAAAATTTACTTTTTCCAAATTTTCTGACATTTTTTTGTCCTTGTTTTAAATTTAGAAATCGATTTCTTTTTAATGCAGGAGCAAGTTAATGAGCTCTTTTTACTTCTGCACCATAGAATAATATGAAACATGTCTTCTTTTTTTTTCGTAAAAAAAACATTTAAAATTTTCCGAAGCCATATAATTTGGTTATTTTGATAATGTGGATTTTAGATTTTTACTATTATTGTGATAAACTTTATATATGACTGAGCAAGAAAGAAAAGTATTAGAAGAGTTATCGGCATTATTTGACGAATGTATTGGTGATGAAGTATATAAAAAAAGACCTAAGAGGTATGATATTTTTTATATTAATATGGAGAATGTTTTAGATTATGAGTATACATATGTATTGGCTTATGAGCTATCGCAAAGAAATGAAAAAGTTAAAAAACATTTTGAAAGAGCAAAGCAATACAAAGAAAATTTAGAAGAATATTTTGATACATTAAATTTGACTGATTTTTATAGAGATTCGATTAATTTAGGATATGGTGGTTTTTTAGAGGAAAGCAATAAGTCATCTGAAGATGATTCGTTTTTTGAAATTGATGATTCTAATGTTACACTAAATGATATAAAAATATTTGATTTTGATCTTGATGTGGAGCATATAGGATTATGGAAGCTTATTTCATATTTAGTCGATACACAAAATTTATATATTTGTAGCAAGCAAGGTTATGATGCAAGAAATGATTTAAAAGTTCAATATTTCGAACCAATTGATACAGATGAAGCCGAAAAGAGAATTGATGATATTATGCAAACCCCATGGAAGTATGCTACTTATTGTAAAGATAAAAAATCTGGGGAGCAAAAACTAACCGCTTTATCTAAAGATATGCCTTTGGAAATACTGGATAAAGATTTTTTACAAGATTTGAACATAATAAGAACTGTATACAAATTGCCTCAAGCTAAAATCAGCTATTCTGCACCCACATTAAAATTTAAAAATGAAAAAGTAGTAAATATTCCTGTTAATCTTAATTTGAGTAAGAAAGAGCTTATAGCTTATATTTCTAAAATTAAAGATGATTTTGATACTAATAAAAGCATCGTGCAAAGTCCTTTAGAAATATTTGGGGAATTTCTTATAGATGCAAAAGAGCCAAAAAGTCAAAAAAAGAAGAATATTTCGAAAAAAGATTTTGCTGATGCAATATATATTTATGACCTTTATAAATATATTGAAAATATATATGAAAAAAAGCTAAAAAAAGATGATGATTATACTAAGCTAACTCTTCATATTGAAGTTTCACTTGCCTGTGGTATCTCTGATGTACACAATCAGTATTTAAGAAGTGGTAAAGTAGCCAAAAGTAAAAATAAAAAACATCTGGAATTGAGTAAAAGTGATAAAATAGAAAAAGTCTATAAGCTAATGCGAGAGTATATAGAAGATGAAAAATATAAAGAACTAATTGCTGGTTCAGAAGCAATAGAGATAACAGGAATGTGGGACAGAATACCAAGCATCCCAATTTTTTCCATTACTGAAGATGAATTGAATGCAAAAAAAGATGCCTATGTAAAAGAAATATAGAATTTATAGACTTATAGTGCAAAGCTTATAGTGTCTTTAGGATTGTAAAAATCAGATTATCATACATGCGTTGAATGGACAATTTAAAAGATAGTATTATGGAAATTTCCTATTAATTCCAAAAAAAGTGGGAACCAAGGTGGGAACCATATTTTTCTTAAGAAGATTATATCGTTTAGATTAAAAATTAAAAGTGCTTGTTTTAGGGGTTTAAAAGTGGTGGACCCTCAGAGATTCGAACTCTGGGAGGTATAACCCTCGCCGGTTTTCAAGACCGGTGCTATCGACCAACTCAGCCAAAGATCCACGTTTGTAAAAAGAAGTTATCATAAAATTTTGGAGGTGCCACCCAGATTTGAACTGGGGATAGCAGCTTTGCAGGCTGCGGCCTTACCACTTGGCGATGGCACCAGTTTCAACAAAAATTTATAACAATGGTGCCCGAAGCCGGACTTGAACCGGCACACCCTTACGAGCGAGGGATTTTAAATCCCTTGTGTCTACCGATTTCACCACCCGGGCATGGGTTTTTTCAAGATATCGGATATCTTTATTTATATTTTATATTTATGGAGCGGGAAACGAGGTTCGAACTCGCGACCCCAACCTTGGCAAGGTTGTGCTCTACCACTGAGCTATTCCCGCAAAAAAACACACTTAATTTTTAAGTGAGCGGAATTATAGCCACTTTATTTTTGTTTGTAAAGTGTTTTTATAAAAAAAAATAGAAATAATGTTATAATCGCATCAATAATGAAAAACAACAATTATAAAACAAAGGATTTTAATGAGAAGTGATACTATAAAAAAAGGGTTTGATAAAGCTCCGCACCGCTCACTACTCCGTGCTACAGGGTTAAAAGATGAAGATTTTGATAAACCGTTTATCGGAATAGCGAACAGCTATATAGACATTATCCCAGGACATTTCTTTTTACACGAATATGGCGAAATAGTTAAAGCGGCAATTCGTGAGGCTGGTGGAGTTCCATTTGTATTTAACACTATTGGTGTTGATGATGGTATCGCTATGGGGCATGATGGTATGCTTTATTCTCTTCCTTCACGTGAAATTATTGCTGACTCTATCGAGACTGTTATGAACGCACACAAACTTGATGCACTGATTTGTATTCCAAATTGTGACAAGATTGTCCCAGGTATGATTATGGGCGCACTTCGCGTAAACGTTCCTACTGTTTTTGTCTCAGGCGGTCCAATGGCAGCAGGGCACAAAAAAGATGGTACACCTATAGATTTGGCAACTGCATTTGAAGCGGTAGGTGAACACGCTGAGGGAAAAATAACAGATGAAGAACTTTACGATATAGAGTGCAACGCATGTCCATCTGGTGGAAGTTGCTCTGGTATGTTTACAGCAAACTCTATGAACACATTATGTGAAGCTATGGGGATTGCACTTCCTGGAAACGGTACTGTATTGGCTATGACTCCAAAGCGTATTGAGATGGTTAAGGAGGCAGCTAAGAGAATCGTTGAGATGGCAAAAGCTGATGATAGCAAATATAATTTAAAAAATGTACTAAATGAAAAAGCTATTCATAACGCATTTGTTGTGGACATGGCAATGGGTGGAAGTTCAAATACTGTTCTTCACATGTTAGCGATAGCAAGAGAAGCTGGTGTTGAGTATAAGATTGAAAAAATCAATGAGATAGCTGACAATGTTGCTCATATCGCTAAAATATCCCCATCATTAACAACCGTTCATATGGATGATATAGATAAGGCTGGTGGTGTTAATGCGGTTATGAAAGAGATAAGCAGAAGAGGCGGACTTCTTTACCTTGATAACCCTACTGTAACTGGTGAAACATTAGGTGAAAGAATAGCGGATGTTAAGATTTTAAATGAAGAGATTATCCATAGAAATGAAAATGCTTACTCTCAAGTTGGCGGACTCTCTATCCTTTTTGGAAACTTGGCAACTGAGGGTGCAGTTGTAAAAACTGCTGGAATTGAGCTAAATATGAGACAGTTTAAAGGTACTGCAATCTGTTTTAACTCTCAGCCAGAAGCTATTACGGGTATTATGCAACATAAAGTAAAGCCTGGTAATGTTGTAGTTATCCGTTACGAAGGCCCAAAAGGCGGACCAGGTATGCAAGAGATGCTTGCTCCTACTGCACTTATTCAAGGAATGGGGCTAGGGGAGAGTGTAGCTCTTATAACTGATGGGCGCTTCTCTGGCGCTACAAAAGGTGCTAGTATCGGGCACGTCTCTCCTGAAGCTGCTGAGGGCGGTTTGATTGCATTTATTGAAGATGGCGATGAGATAGAGCTAGATACAGATAAGCATCTGTTGCGCTTAAATGTTAGCGATGATGTGATAGCAAAAAGAAAAGCAAACTACAAACCTTACAAAAATGAGGTTAAATCTAAATGGCTAAAGCGTTATCAGCTTTTAGTCTCAAACGCTTCAAACGGCGCAGTTTTAAAAACTGAACTTTAAAAAAAGATAGGAATAATATATTTTGAACGCAATAGCAATAAAACATAATGGTGAAATTATCGATATGCAAACTGCAAAAGAGTGTGGATTTGAGGGTGAGCAGATTCTTCTTGATAATTCTGAAGAGTCGTTGAGTGTTTTAAGACACTCAACAGCACATCTTATGGCTCAAGCTATCAAATCACTCTATCCAGATGCAAAATTTTTCGTAGGTCCAAATGTAAAAGAGGGCTTTTACTATGACTTTAAAACTTCTAGCGAAATAGGCGAAAGCGATTTAAAAAATATCGAAAAAGAGATGCTATCTCTTGCTAAGAAGAAGTACGAAATAGAAAAATATGAGATTTCTATGGATGAGGCAAAAGAGAAGTTTAAAGATGATCATCTAAAACTTTTTGTTATGCAAAGAATCCCTGGCGATAGAGTTTCTATATATAAGCAAGGTGAGTTTGAAGATTTGTGTCGTGGTCCACACTTACCAAATATAGGGCTTATAAGATATTTTAAACTTACTAAAATAGCAGGTGCGTATCTTGGAGGAGACTCTAAAAATGAGATGTTGACTCGTATATATGGTATAGCATTTGCAGATAAAGAGGCTTTAAAGTCATACCTTGACATGATGGCTGAGGCTGAGAAGAGAGACCACCGTAAACTTGGTGCTGAGATGAAGATGTTTACTTTCCGTGAAGAGGTAGGAGCTGGATTTCCTATCTGGCTTCCAGCTGGTGGAAGACTTCGTGCAAGACTTGAATCGCTTCTTTTTAAAGCGCACCGTAAACGCGGATATGAGCCTGTACGTGGACCAGAGATGCTTAGAAGTGACTTATGGAAAACATCAGGACATTACCAAAACTATGGCGAAAATATGTACTTTACAAACATAGATGAGATAGAGTTTGGTGTAAAACCTATGAACTGTGTTGGACATATTAAAATATATGAAGAAGACCTCCACTCATATAGAGACTTACCTTTAAAATACTTTGAATATGGTGTAGTTCATCGTCACGAGATGACAGGCGCTCTTCATGGACTTTTCCGTGTTAGAGAATTTACTCAAGATGATGCGCATATATTTTGTAGAGCGGATCAAATTGAAGAACAAATCATAGAGGTTGTTGATTTTGTAGATAAAATCATGTCAACATTTGAATTTAATTATAAAATGATGCTCTCAACTAAACCAGAAAAAGCAGTTGGAGATGATGCAGTGTGGGAAGTTTCTACACAGGCATTAAAAAATGCAATGGATAAAAATAGCCTTGTTTATGAGATAGATGAGGGTGGTGGAGCTTTTTATGGTCCTAAAATAGACATAAAAATAACTGATGCAATCGGGCGAGAGTGGCAGTGTGGTACGATTCAACTGGACTTTAACCTCCCTTCAAGATTTGAGCTAGAATATAACGGCGAGAATAATGACAAAATTCAGCCAGTTATGATTCACAGAGCAATTTTAGGTTCGTTTGAGCGTTTTATTGGTATATTGACAGAGCATTACGCTGGAGAGTTTCCAATGTTTATCGCTCCGACTCAAGTTGCAATCGTTCCAATTGCCGCTACGCACAACGATTATGCGAAAGAGTTATCTGATAAATTGATGGATTTAGGTGCTGATAGTGAGATTTATTCTAAGAATGATTCTCTAAATAAAAGGGTCAGAACAGCGGAAAAAACAAGAGTACCTATGCTTGTAGTCATAGGTGATGAAGAGGTCGCTTCTCGGAGTGTTGCAATTCGTGACAGAAGAACAAGAGAGCAATACAATCTAAGTGAGAGTGAATTTCTCTCTCTTATACAAACTAAAATAAATGAGGTAAATTTTTGAGTAAAAAAAACGACCGTGTCATAATGAATGACGATATCCGTGTATCGCAGTTACGTTGTAATGTAGATGGAGCAGAATCTCTTGGTATTATTTCAACTGATGAAGCTATGGAGAGAGCAAATGCCTTAGGCTTAGATTTAGTTCTTATTGCTCCAGATGCAAACCCTCCTGTTGCTAAGATTATGGATTACGGTAAGTATAGATACCAAGAAGAGAAAAAACTCAAAGAGCAAAAGAAAAATCAAGTAAAAATTGATGTTAAAGAGATTAAACTCTCTGTAAAAATTGCTGAAAATGATATTAACTATAAAGTTAAACATGCTAGAGAGTTTTTATCAGAGGGCAAACATGTAAAGTTTCGTGTATTTTTAAAAGGACGTGAAATGGCTAACCCAGAATCAGCAAAAGAGGTTCTTTTGCGCGTTTGGGCTATGATAGAAGATGTTGCAGTAATGGATAAAGAGCCTAAGTTTGAAGGCCGTTACTACAACATGTACGTGCTTCCTCAAAAGTAGAAAATTTTCTTTAGAAAAGTAAAATACTTTCTTTAATAGAAACAAAAATAGAGCCTCTTATTCAAGAGGCTACAATCTTCAAAAACAAATCATCAAAAAATTAAGTACTATTGCGCTTATAATTTAAAGTATAAGAGACATCATCTATGAAAAAAATATCAATACTTACTATAAGCATTTTTACAATTGTTCTTTTTTGGCTTTTAGTCGGAAATGTTTTTACTTTAAAACAGAGTAATGAAAAATTCTCAAAACTACAATGTATATCTTACGCCCCTTTTTCAAAAGATGAATCTCCTCTCACATTTTCAGATGGCTTGATAGTTTCGGAAGAGTTAGTAAGAAGTGATTTGGCGCTACTCTCAAAACAGACATCATGCATAAGAACATACTCAACTCTAGGCCTTGAGATAGTTCCAAAAATAGCCAGAGAGAATGGGCTTAGTATGTACATGGGTGCATGGGTTAGCAGTGATAAAATCATTACTCAAAAAGAGATAAACAAGCTCATAGAGTTAGTAAAAGCAAATGAAGATGTAGTAAAAGCGGTAATTGTAGGAAATGAGGTTCTTCTTCGTGGTGATACTAGCGAGAATCAATTAGTAGAGTATATAAAACAGGTTAAAGCTGCACTTCCAAACACAAAAGTAACTTACGCGGATGTATGGGAATTTTGGGTAAAACATCCAAAAATCAAAGAAGTTACAGATTTCGTAACCATTCATATCTTGCCTTATTGGGAAGACAATCCAATGAATATAGAAAAGTCTATAGGTCATTTAGCCGATGTAAGAGGAGAAGTAGAGGCTCTTTTAGGGGATAAAAATATCCTTATTGGAGAAACAGGCTGGCCATCGGAGGGCAGAATGAGAGAAGACGCTCTTCCAAGCAAGATAAATCAAGCCATATTTATAAGAGAGTTTGTTAAGTTAGCAGATAAAAACAGTTGGGATTACAATATCATTGAGGCATTTGATCAGCCTTGGAAAAGAGTGAGTGAAGGTGCAGTTGGCGGCTTTTGGGGACTTTTCGATAAAGATAGAGCCGATAAAGGAGTTCTTAGTGCCGAGGTTTCAAACTTTTCAAATTATAAACTCTTGATGTTTGGCTCAATCACTCTAGTATTGCTATTTTCATTACTTCTAAGAAATCAAGATATAAGTAGAAGAAATTTAGTACTTTTTTACCTCTTTAACACGCTTTTTGCCATTCTCTTTACTCTCGCACTTGAACAATATAGAGTTACAGTAAGGGACGTCTGGGAGTTTATCTGGGCAGCTTTTGTAGTCGGTGTTCATATTTTTATCTACTATCTAACACTTGCATATATATCTCAAGATAGAGCCGCGTATGTAGTTAAGGTTAAAGATATATTAACTCAAAAAACAAGAGGCGTAGATGCCTCTTTGATGCTTCTTTTTTACATCTCATCTCTGTTGCTTACTATTTTAAACCTCTCGCTTGCATTTGATGGAAGATATAGAAATTTTGAAGTTTATATTTTTGCAATTTCTATTATCTCATTTCTGTTTTTGTATAGAAAAGCATACACAAAACTTCTCTTTGGAAAATTTGAAAAAACAGTTTTTGCAATAATTTTATTAAGTTCAATCGCTATTTTTATAAATGAGACTTATCTAAATATATTTTCAAACGTATGGGTTTTAATCTCGTTTGGATATGCTTATATGCTATATGCAGGAACTAAAAGAATCTCATATAAAGAACTAATGAAAGTTACAGTTTATATCATCCTCTCTCTTGCTCTATTTTGGGCACTGAAATACGGATTTTTAAGAAATAGTACTCTTATTTTAGAGTGTGGCAACAAATCATCATCTATTCTCTGCGCTATTAGAGACTCTTTAGGGCTTTATATCTATCTTGGGTATTTTGGTGTTGGAGCTTTAATGGTAACGCTTATTGGATATTTTACAAACGATAAATTGGTTCTATCTTTTGCTTTAATAATCTCAATCGGAGCTATTGTTTTAGGCAATACACCGCTCGGCGCGATAGCATTTTTAGCGACACTGTATATGCTTATAGAAGTTGATTCTTGATAAACTCCAAGTAATGCCCCTCTTCATCTTCTAGCTCTGCGTGTGTTCCTCTTTGAACAATTGTACCAGCATCCAAAACATAGATAGTATCTGCATTTTTTACAGTGCTTAGTCTATGTGCAATTGTGATGACTGTTTTATCTTTAAGGAGTGGAACTATCGATGCATGCAGTTTTGCTTCTGTGTGAACATCGAGTGCTGAGGTTGACTCATCAAAAACCACAACGCTAGGGTTCGCTATAATCATTCTAGCTATGCTTAAGCGTTGGCGCTGTCCGCCTGAGAGACGTATTCCATGATGACCTACAATCGTATCTAATCCCTTTGACATACCATCTACCATCTCTTTTAACTCAGCAATTTCTAACGCTTTGTGTATCTGCTCATCAGTTATATCTTCATCGCCCATAGAGATATTAAATCTTAGGTTAGAGTTAAAAAGTATGGGCATTTGAAGAACTAAAAATATCTTCTCTCTTATTGAACTTTTATCCAGATATTCGCTATTCTCGCCGTTATATCTTAGCAAACCGCCACTTTTTTCATAAAACCCTGATATTATCTGCGCTAAAGTTGTTTTTCCACTTCCACTAGCCCCAATAAGCGCAATTTTTGAACCAGCTTTTATCTCTAAAGATATATCTTTTAGTATATTTTTTTCTTCAGTATATGAAAAAGAGAGGTTACTTATCGATATGTCAACTTGATTAGAGTCTATTTTTTTCGTCCCACTAATCTCTTTTTGTAACGATAAAATTTTATTTAAACGCTTAATCGCTCCAGAAGCAGAAGCATAGCTATACTGCATTGAGATAATATCTTGCACAGGAGTCATAATAAACCAGATATATCCAAACATCGCAAACATCATACCGATACTCAAATCACTATACGCAACCAGCAGAAGCCCAGAAGCACGTAAAATTTCAAATATAATTAAAAAGAGAGTGTAAGAAAATCTCTCATAAGCAACACTTTTATATCCATACTCATTTGAAGCGCTCTGAATCTCTTTTGCATCTTTGATTGCGTTTGAGAAGAAGTATGACTCTTTGTTACTAGCCTTTATCTGTCCAAAGAGCTCTAACGTCTCTGCTGTGTTGTTTTGAAAGGTCTCAATTTTTTGATTCTCCTCTTTTTTTAGTTCACCAACTTTTTTTGACATTTTTTTACTAAGAAGCATGATAAGGGGCTGAATAATTAAAATCAAGAAGCCTAAAATCGGGTCAATTGCAATCATTACTACGCCAACCGCAACAAGCGTTAAAACAGAGGCAACAAAGCGGCTTACGCTACTCATGATAAAGGTATCGAGTGTGTTTACATCCGTTACTAGGTTTGCAGTAATCGCACCGCTACCGATTGTTTCATACTCATTCATGGAAGTAACTCTTAAGTGATTAAGTAGTTCAGCTCTTATCATAAAGGTTACATGCTTTGAAATTTTAGTAAATATTTTTGTAGTAATTACACCAAGTATATAGTAGATAAATCGTAAAAAGATAACTCCAAAAGTAACAATAGCGATATAGTAAAATGGAGTTGTTGCACCAAATATAGAGTCTATGTTATTTACAAAAAAAGCGGGTTTATTTAGAAGAATCTCATCGACCATAACAGGAAGCATAAGAGGTATGGGAATGCTTATTAGTATGCCAAGAAGAGTGAGAAGTTGCCCATAAATAAGAGCAGGTCTCTTCTTTAGTATAAGAGCAAAAAGCCTCTTTAAGGTAATTTGCTCTATTTTCATAGAAGGCTCTATTTAGAGATTTGAGATATTAGATCATCTTTTTGTATAGCACCTGTTGCATACTTAATGATGATAAGTTTTTCAGTGTCGTTTATATACCACTCAGCGATATGAGCACTCTCTAGGTTTTGTAGTTTTAGAGTGTCCACATCGTCTTGAGGTAGATAAAGATGAGAGTATTTTGTCGGATTTTGAAGTCTTAGTGTCCATAAAAACCATAAAACAGCAACCACACCAACAGATATACCGATAGTCTCTCTATCGCTTATGCCAAGAAGAAGACCAGCAGATGTCCCGCCTATAAATGTAGCAAAATAGGCGATAGAATTTGAAATACCAAGCGCTGCGCCTTTTTGATGAACTTTAGCAAACTTTGTTATCATTGATTGAACTAGAGGCTCCATCATGTTAAAGGCGATAAAAAATAGAACTACACCCACAACAAAAACAGTGCTTGACATTGTAAGTCCCATAATTAGAAACGAAGCTATAAAAAGGGCTATCGAGAGAAGAAATATCTCTTTTGGTTTATTGTGTTTTTCGCCAAAAACAGCAGCTGGTCCCATAGCAGCAAGACCAAAAAGCATAGCAGGAAGGTACGCCATGTATAAATCAGATTTCTGCCAAGAAAAATCACTACTTGTTAAGATGATAGGAATAAGAACAAATGCGATAGTCATAAGACCTTTTTGCATTGCATTTATGATAATCATATTTAAAAGATTTGGGTCTTTTAAAATGTCTGAAGTTTTTGTAGTTGCGTGATAAGTGTGCTTAATCTTTGGAGGAGTTGGTACCTTTGTAAAGAGTAAGATTATCGCAAGAACAGCAAAAACAGCTGTTAATATAAAGAGAAACTCAACACCATATTTTGCACCAAGAACTGGTCCAAGACCCATAGCAAGAGCAAAACTAAGAGCGATAGAAGCACCCATGATAGCCATAGCTTTTCCACGAATCTCTTCGGCAACTAAATCAGAAATCATAGCAGTAATTACTGAACCGATTGCTCCAGCACCTTGTAAGAAACGACCAATCATAAGCGTGTAGATATCAGTAGAATAAGCACACATGATAGAGCCAACTAAAAAGATTAAAAGACCTACTAAAAGAGTTGGTTTTCGTCCTATTTTATCGCTCATAGCTCCAAAAGGAACTTGAAAAATTGCTTGAGTAAGGGCATAACCGCCAACAACGATACCGACAAGAAGAGGAGTAGAGCCCTCAAGCTCTAAAGCAAAGATAGATATAACTGGTAGAACTAAAAATAGACCTAAAAATCTCAGCGAAAGAATTGCAGAGAGTGGGAAGACTTTTTTAAACATTGTGTACCTTAATATAGTATATAATTCGCAATTATAATAAAAAGATTGTTTATGCAAACTTTGCCAAGCAAAGAAGCGTATCTTTAAAGTAAATACTAAGGAATGATGATGAAACTTATATTGGCAACTTCAAACAAAGGTAAAGTAAAAGAGATTAAAGCACTTTGTAAAGATTTTGAAGTAATAGCATACAGTGAGTTGATAGAAGAGTTTGAAATCATAGAAGATGCCGATAGCTTTAAAGGAAACGCACTTATAAAGGCAAGAGCCGTATTTAAGGCACTTAGTCAAAAAAATGAGTATAAAGATGTAGTTGTTTTAGCAGATGACAGCGGTATAAGCGTTGATGTATTAGGCGGAGCTCCTGGAATATATAGTGCAAGATACGCGTCAAAGGGTGCATCTGACAAAGATAACCTAAATAAACTTATAGATGATGTAAAAAAAAGCGGAGTAAAGAGTTCACCAGCTCACTACACTGCTGCAATTGCAATCGTTACACCAAAGTATGAGTATAGTGTTCATGGTTGGATGTATGGGGATGTGATAGCAGAAGCTAGAGGTAATGGCGGCTTTGGATATGACCCGATGTTTATCCCTCTTGGATATGACAAAACACTTGCAGAGTTGGATGATGAGATTAAAAAAAGTCTATCTCACCGTGCTAAAGCTCTAAGCCTTGCGAAGATAATTCTTCAGACTTTATAGAAACTTTACGCTTAAATTATAAATAGTAGTTTCTATATTCTCTAAAAATATAGTGAGTTTTGATTTGTAAATAGCTATTGTCTTCATATTGTCTCCTTATGAAGAACATAAGCAAACACTATACCAAAAATATTTAGTTGAAAAATAGAAGTAAAGCTGCCCCAAAAATAATACGATAAACACCAAAAAAGACAAATGTAAACTTCTCTAAAAACTTCAAAAATAGCTTTATACTTAGATAAGCAACTATAAATGATGTAACAAAACCAACGCCCAAAACTATTAGATTTGCTTCACTAAAATCTTTATAGTGCTTAAGTAAATCATAGGCACTAACCGCTCCCATAACAGGAAAAGCAAGTAAAAAACTAAACTCAGCGCTTGCCTTTCTGCTCAATCCTACAAGAAGTGCGCCTATGATTGTTGAACCTGCTCTGCTAGTTCCTGGGATTAGTGCAAAAACTTGAGCGAAGCCGATGATTATGGACTGTTTGAGCGTAATGGCTTCTACTTCATGAATGGTTTTTTTATTCTCATATATAAAAAATTTCTCTACAATTAAAAATATAACCCCACCGATGATAAACATGACAGCAACTATTTGAATACTAAAGAGCTCTTTTATTTGAGAAGAAAATATAAAACCAATGATAGCTAAAGGTAAAAATGCAACAAAAACCTTCATCCATAAATCTATTTTTTTGATACTAAACTTATCTTTGTAGTTAAAAATTACCGCGAGTATTGCAGAGAACTGGATGATGACTTCATACGCTTTATTTATGCTATTTTGTTCGAGTCCTAAAAACTCACTAGCAACTATAAGATGTCCAGTTGATGAGATGGGTAAAAATTCTGTAAAGCCTTCAATTGCACCTAAAATTATCGAATCTAGTATAGTCATTAATGCCCTTGATAAACTTATAGTTTCTGTTTTTTATTGGAATTCTAGCATAAAAGTAAAGAGTCACTTTATGTTATTTAGATATAATGCGAGGTTTTAAATTAATAATAAATTAGGAACTTTCATATGTTACTTTTCACGCCTGGACCGACTCCTGTACCTCAAAATGTTCGTAATGCAATGAGTGATGAGACTATGCACCATCGTACACCTGAATTTGAAGCTATCTTTCTTAAGACAAGAGAATACCTCTTTAAACTTTTTGGCAGTGATGAGGTTGTAATGCTTTCATCAAGCGGAACTGGCGCTATGGAAGCAGCTGTTGTAAATCTTACTCATAACACGCTTTTAAATGTAAACTCAGGTAAATTCGGTGAGAGATTTGGAAAAATCGCAACTGCTCATGGTCTTGGAAATGTTGAGATAAAAAATGAGTGGGATACAGCAGTAACAGTTGAAGAAGTTATCAAAGCTATCAAAGAAAACTCAAATATTGACGCTATCGCAGTGCAAATAAGCGAGTCTGCTGGTGGACTTCGTCATCCAGTTGAAGCAATAGCTAAGGCTGTAAAAGAGATAAATCCAAACATTATGGTTATTGCTGATGGAATTACAGCTGTTGGTGTTGAGAAAATTGATATAACAAATATAGATTGTCTAATCGCTGGAAGTCAAAAAGCACTAATGCTTCCTCCAGGACTTGCTATTCTAGGGCTTAGTAACGCAGCAATTGAGAAAATCGGCAAAGGCAAGGGATACTACTTTAATCTTGCAACTGAGATAAAATCTCAAAGAAAAAACACTACTGCATGGACAGCTGCTACAACGCTTACAATAGGGCTTTTAGAGATATTAGAGACTATTGAGAGAAATGGCGGTTTAGATAAATTATATGAAGATACTGCTTCTAGAGCAGAGGCGGTAATGGCTTCTCTTAGAGCAATCGGACTGCATGTATATCCAAAAACTCCAGCGTTATCTATGACAACCATCGATGATGAAGATGCATCAAAAATTAGAAAAATTTTAAAAACTGATTTTGGTGTAAATGTTGCAGGTGGACAAGATCACCTAGATGGAAAGATTTTCCGTATAAATCAGATGGGACTAATCCCAGCTTATGAAATTTCATGGGTTGTAAACTCTGTGGAACTCGCACTTGCTAAACTTGGGCGCAGAGCGTATAACGGAGAGGCGAACAGAGTCTTTAATGAAAACTACTTTAGAGTTGGCAGATAGATGATACTTGAACATGAAATTCCTAGCGGCTCAAAACTCTACTTTGGAAGTAGCGCTAAAATAAAGCGAGAGATTGAAAAAGTTGCTAGTGATATTTTGTACTCTAGAGGTTTTGAAGAGATAGTTACACCGATATTTTCATATCATCAACATAAAAGCATCGCTAATGATAAAGAGCTTATAAAAGTAAATGATGAAAAAAATAACTCAATCTCGCTAAGAGCAGACTCCACGATAGATGTTGTAAGAATCATAGAGAAGAGACTTGGAAGAAACACAGAACATAAAAAATGGTTCTATATACAACCTGTTTTTCGTTATCCAACAGATGAGCAGTTTCAAATTGGGGTTGAATTTATGGGAGAGGACAAACTCTCATCAGTGCTAAATATCGCTATAGATATTTTCAAGAGTTTAGAAGTTTATCCTCTTATCCAAATCTCAAATATGATGATACCTAAGCTCTTGGTGGAGATGTTTGATGGTTTGACTTTAGATGATTTTAGACATACAAATATAGAGAAATTTTTAGCCCAAAAGAGTGATTGGCTAGAAAAACTTGTCTATCTTCAACACCCAGAACAGGTTGATGAACTTTTAGAGATTGTTCCGCCAAAGATAAAAGTTGAACTTGAGAAGATGAAAAATTTATGCGGAGCAATAGGTTGCCCAAATAGTGTTTTAGCGCCTATGTACTATGCAAAAATGCTCTATTATGATGAGCTGTTTTTTAGAGTTATTGATAAAAATGAGGTTTACGCTAGAGGCGGAAGATATAAAAATCTAGAGCTTAGCTCTGTAGGTTTTGCAATTTACACAGATGTACTTATAGAGACAAAAGCAAAATAGAGGGATGAAATGAAAGCAGATTTAATAGTTGGAATACAGTGGGGCGATGAAGGAAAAGGAAAGATTGTTGATAGATTGGCAAAAGAGTACGATATGGTTTGTAGAAGCCAAGGCGGACATAATGCAGGTCACACGATTTGGGTAGATGGCGTTAGGTACGCACTTCATCTTATCCCTTCAGGTATTTTAAACCCTAAAGCGATAAACGTTATTGGAAATGGTGTTGTTCTCTCTCCTGAGTCTATTATCAAAGAGATGACGCAGTTTGAAGCTCTTGAGGGAAGACTCTTTATCTCTGATAAAGCTCACTTAAATCTCTCTTACCACTCTCTTGTTGATCAAGCTCGTGAAAAATTAAAAGGCGATAAAGCTATTGGAACAACTGGCAAGGGAATTGGACCAGCATATTCTGACAAGATAAATCGTGTAGGTGTTAGAGTTGGAGAGCTTTTAGATCCTGTAAAACTTTGCGAGACTATACTTGAGTACTTTGAACAAAACAGAGCTATTTTTGATATTTATGATATTAAATCTCCAAGCAAAAATGAGTTGTTAAAAGAACTTCAAGGATATAGTGATAAGCTCTCTCCTTTCATAACAGATACAACTCAGCTTATTTGGAGAGCGCTAGATGTTGAGAACAAAAGAGTTCTTCTTGAGGGCGCACAAGGAACAATGCTAGATATAGACCATGGAACTTATCCATATGTAACGTCAAGCTCAACTGTTAGTGCTGGAGCTTGTACGGGTCTTGGTATAAATGCTAAAGATATAGGAAAAGTAACAGGGATTGTAAAAGCATACTGTACTCGCGTTGGTAATGGACCATTTCCTAGTGAAGATTTAGGTGAAGATGGAAAGCTTATCGGAGAGAGGGGTCGTGAGTTTGGCACAACAACAGGACGCGCTAGAAGATGTGGCTGGTTTGATGCTGTTGCTTGTAGATATGCGAGTCGCTTAAACGGATGTGATGAACTAGCTCTTATGAAACTTGATGTTCTTGATGGATTTAGTGAAGTTAAAGTATGTGTAGCTTATGAATTAAATGGTGCTCAGATAGATTATCTTCCAGCAAATTTGGATGACGTTAAGCCTATTTATAAGTCATTTAAGGGTTGGGGTAAAACAGAAGGTGCAAGAAAATTTGAAGAGCTTCCAAAAGAGGCACAAGATTATATCAGAGCGATAGAAGATATTACTAAAACAAAAGTAGGCATAATTTCTACATCACCAGAGAGAGAAGATACAATCATTTTATAAGCCTTCTAAGTAGAGGGCAAAATAGGAGCAGATAGTCGTGAAAAGCAGATTTACTCCACTTGTTAAAATTAAAAAAAGCGCTATGCAACGTAGTGAACAAGCTATGCAAAAAGCAAATGTTAACCTAAATAGCGCATCAACTGCACTCGAACTCTCCTATAACTCTCTTAAAAATGTTGACTCTCCCCAAAAAGGAACTATGAGTGAAATGCTCGCTTCAAAAGCACTCCTTGAGTCCCAGCGAGGAGTCATAAAGCACAATAGAGATTGGGTAACATTTGCCAAAAGCCAAGTTACTCAAGCAAAAATACAACTCAAAGCCGATATGATTGAGTATGAAAAGTTTCAATACTTAGAGCTTCAAGAGATAAAAGCAGAGTTAAAAAAGATAAGTGCTAAAGAGGCAAAAGAGCTGGATGAGATAGCGCTAATGACATATGCAGGAAAAAAACGATGATAAAAATATTTTTAATAACGCTTATAGCGATATCAACACTAAATGCACTTGAAACAAGCGATAAGCTCTTTGAGTGTACAGAGATTTTTAAAGCAAGAAAAAGTGAACTTCTTATAGAGCTTGAGAGAATAGATGAACAAAAACAGGCGCTTAGCGCACTTAAAGTAGCAACGGAAGAACTTTTGGTAAAAAGAGAGGCAAAAGTATCACAGGATGAAGAAAATGTTACAAAAAATCTTCAAGAGATAAGTGCTAAAGAAGAGTCCATTAAGCAGATGCTTCAAAAAAATGAAGAGGTATTAGAAGAGATTAAAAATGTTAAGATGCAAAAAATGTCAGAAACTTTTGCAAAGATGAAAGCGGCAAGTGCAGCAAATGTTTTATCTGAGATGGACGCATTAGAAGCAGCCGCAATCTTATCATCTCTAAAACCAAAAACTATAGGAACTATTTTGAGTAAAATGGATGCACAAAAGGCTTCAGAGCTTACATTACTTCTGGCAAAGTGATTTTTTTTAAGAAATATAAGTTAGAATAATGCCTCGTTGATAAAAAGGTAGAGAATTCAATATGCTAAATAATATTAGTTTTTATAATTTTATGCATAGACAAATTTTAGTCTTAATTGCCCTATTTGCTTCTACTGCAACATCTTATATATTTTTTGGAATTATCTACTCTTCTTATGTTATTGAACCATTATGGTATCTTTTTGTACTAGCACTTTCATATTGGGGATATAGATTATATAAAGAGTATTCAGAGACTATATTAACTATTCAAGAAAAAGAGGTTTGGCTTAACAAGTTACGCTATTTTATATTTTTTTACTTCTCTTCATGGACAATTATGTTTGTTGTTTATGTGATGCGTGATAATATTGAACTTCATTATTTAGCTATCTTTACTCAACTCGGTGTTGCTGTAGTTGCTACTACTATTCTTGTTTCTGAGAAAAAACTGGCAATTTTTATATTAGCATCATCAATGCTTCCCATTACAATTTATCTTTTGTTAATTGGAAAATTTTATTCATACATCATAGCAATACTTACAATTGTTCTTGCATGGGTGCTTCTTTATGGCTCAAGAAATACATATGGGTATCTTCAAAGAAATCAATTTCAAGCATACCATGATTACTTAACAAAACTTGGAAACAGACGCTATTTTGTGGAACTTCTTGAAGATGGGATAAAGAAGCAAAAAAGCGATAACAAGTTTATGTTTCTACTTTTAATAGATTTGGATCATTTTAAAACAATTAACGACACATTGGGACACGATATAGGAGATAAACTGCTTAGCGAAGTTGCTCAAAGAATGAGTAACCTATCTAAAGTAAACAAAGGAACTGCATCAAGACTCGGGGGAGATGAGTTTTGCATCTTGAGTTCTACATACGAAGATAAACAAAAGTGCCTAGAGAGTGCACAAGAGTTCGCACAAGAGCTTCTGGACATAATAAAGCAGACATACATAATTGATGAACATAACCTCTATATCAGTGCTAGTATCGGAGTGAGTATTATTGATAATCCAAAAGTAACTGCTAATACTCTCATAAAAGAGGCAGACATTGCTATGTATGAAGCAAAGTCAAAAGGAAGAGACGGAGTGATACTCTTTAACAGTGAACTTTCAGTTAGAGTAGAGAGAAAGCTAGAAGTGGAGAGACTTTTGCGTTTTGCTATAAAAAAGGGAGAGATTACACTGAATTATCAGCCACAAGTAAATAGAGATGGTGAGATTATTGGGTGTGAAGTGCTTGTTAGATGGCATAATGAACAGTTAGGAAATGTTGGTCCAGATGAGTTTATACCAATTTCTGAGCAGACAGGATTTATTATTGAACTTGGATACTATATATTGGAAGAGAGCTTTAAAACACTGAGTGAATGGGACAAAAAAGGGATATATTTAAATCAGTTCTCTATAAATATAAGCATGAGACAGATGTTTAGCAAAACATTTATTGAAGATTCCATTGCTCTTTGTGTCAAATATCTTAACCCTACACTAAGCGCAAAACTGATTTTTGAGATGACTGAGACAAGTGCCGCTGAAGATGTTCAAAAACTAATAGAGATAATGAACAAGGCTAAGTTATGCGGTATTCGTTTCTCAATGGATGATTTTGGTACAGGCTATTCGTCCCTAAGCTATTTGCGTCAGATACCAATAGATGAGCTAAAGATAGATAAGTCGTTTATAAGTGAATTAGACAACCCTAAAAAAGATGCGAACATGGTAACAACTATTCTAAATATTGCCAAAAACTTGGGACTAAGTGTTGTTGCTGAAGGTGTAGAGACTCAAGAGCAAAAAGAGTTTTTAGTAAAAGAAAAGTGCGACATATTGCAAGGGTACAATTTTTCAAAACCACTCAGTAAAGATAAGTTTGAAGAGTTTTATTTAAAGGATAAAATAAGTTCCCTCTAATGCTAAACTAACCTTACTTATTGTAAAATTACAAAATTTATTTTAACACATATAAGGTCTCTGGATGAAAATATCACTTAAAACTATTCCACATATAGCTAGCAAGATTGCAATCGATTTAAATAAGAGTGATGTTGTCACAATGACAAAAGGTCTTGAGCCAATAGCAAAAGAGGCAGAAAAAATATTGCTACATGACGCTAAGCAAGAGATGGCACTTGAAGAGAAGACACACCAGATATGTGAAGCAAATGAAGAGGAGATAGAGTTTAATCTTGTAGATGAGAGACAACTATTTTTCATGATAAAGAAAAAATTAGCTCCTGAATTTGGTGTTATTTTAAATTATGAAGAGCGTTATTCTGATGTTTCTCATAAAATACTTGATGAACTGTATGAAGAGGATTTAATTCACTTCGATGTAACAGAAAATCGTATAAAAAATATTATCTACAATGCAATTACTTCATTTATTACTGAGGCTTCTGAGCTCGATAATATTATTATGGAGAAGATTAAAACATACAAAAAAAGATATATTCCAGGAACTGATGAGTTTGATATCTTGTATGAGAAAATTTATAAAGAAGAGCTAACTAGAAGAGGTATGGAGTAAAATGGCTATGGAACTATTAAAAAAAAGAGCTTGGATTTATCTTGAAAATGGAACTTTTTTAGAGGCTAACAGCTTCGGAGCAGAAGATACTGTTGTTGGCGAAATTGTTTTTAATGTTTCAATGAGCGGTTATCAAGAGATTATGTCTGATCCATCATATGCTGGTCAGTTTGTTACATTTACTATGCCAGAGATTGGAAATGTTGGTGTTAACAGTGAAGATATGGAGAGTACATCAGCACACGCCAAAGGGATGATAGTTAGAAAATATCAAGAGAGATACTCTAACTTTAGAGCCGAGGGTTCACTTGCTGATTTTCTAAAAAAGCAAAATGTTATGGGCATTTGTGACATTGACACAAGATACTTAACTAAGATGTTAAGAGAAGAGGGTGCTATGATGATGATAGCTTCAACAGAGATTAGCAACAAAGATGAGTTAAAGAAAATTTTACAAAACAGTCCTAGAATAGAGCATGTAAACTATATAGAGCAAGTAAGTACTAAAGTTGCATACAAACATACCCAATCAACATATAGCAATAGAGAGTTTAAGTTTGAGAAAGCTCCAAAGTCAGAAGCAAATATAGTAGTTCTTGATTTTGGTGTAAAAACAAATATCTTAAATGAGCTAGTAAGCGCAAAAATTGGCGTTGAAGTAATCCCAAATAACTTTAGTGGAGATGAGCTTATAAAAAGATACAACAACAGAGAGATTGATGGAGTATTTTTGTCAAATGGCCCTGGAGACCCGCTTGTACTAAAAGATGAGCAAAGAGAGATAAAAAAATTAATAGAGGCAAAAGTTCCTATGTTTGGAATCTGTCTTGGGCACCAACTCTTATCAATTGCGCATGGGTATGATACTTTTAAGCTAAAATTTGGACATCATGGTGGAAACCAACCTGTAAAAAATATGAAAACAGGATTAGTTGAAATTACCGCTCAAAACCATAACTATAATGTTCCAGACAACATTATAGAAGTTGCAGAGGTAACACATGTAAATCTATTTGACAACACAATTGAGGGTCTAAAGTATAACGACTCTCCGATATTTTCTGTTCAGCACCATCCAGAATCTAGCCCTGGACCAAAAGAGAGCAGATATATCTTCAACGAGTTCTTATCTTTAATTAAAAGATAAGAACGCTCCACCATACCATCCACATTTTTTCTTCAAAACAGTTCAAGACATAACATTTTATTATTAATACAACGTTAAGAGCACGATAAAATGCAAAAAATGTCAAAATTTTGGCAATAATTAAGAATTCTTAAACATTTATACTGTTACTATGTCGTAGTTGATTAGTTTAATAAATTTAGCTTGAGTTAATTAAACTTAATTACTTTGAATCTTTAAGGAGGCTATATATGGAAAATCGTCCATTAGAGTACGACTACACAATTGCTAAGATGTTTATGCTTACAACCATTGTTTTGGGAATTGTTGGTATGCTCATCGGTGTTATATTAGCATTTCAACTTGCATTTCCAGGATTAAACTTAATACTTGGTGATAATTTAGCTGAATATACTAACTTCAGTCGTCTTCGTCCACTGCATACAGATGCAGTAATCTTTGGCTTTACTCTAAGTGGTGTTTTCGCTACTTGGTATTATGTAGGTCAGCGTGTTTTAAAAGTATCTATGGCAGAGTCAAAGTTACTTATGACTATAGGAAAGCTTCATTTTTGGCTCTACTTAGCAGTTGTTGCTGCAGCAGTTTTTTCACTTTTTGCAGGTGTTACAACTTCAAAAGAGTATGCTGAATTTGAGTGGCCAATAGATATTGGTGTAGTTGTTGTTTGGGTTTTATTTGGTATGAGTATGTTTGGTCTTATCGGTATTCGCCGTGAAAAATCACTATATATCTCTGTCTGGTACTACATAGCAACTTTCTTAGGTATAGCGATGCTTTATCTATTTAACAATATGGAAATTCCTACAATGTTTGCTACTTCACCAGCAGGCGAGACAGGCATTGGTGCATGGTATCACTCTGTATCGATGTATGCAGGAACAAATGACGCTTTAGTTCAGTGGTGGTATGGTCATAATGCAGTTGCATTTGGTTTTACAGTGCCTATCGTTGCTATGATTTACTACTTTTTACCAAAAGAGTCAGGTCAGGCAATCTACTCATATAAGCTTTCACTACTCTCTTTTTGGGGATTAATGTTTGTTTATTTATGGGCTGGTGGACACCACTTGCTATACTCAACTGTTCCAGATTGGATGCAGACTATGGGGTCGATTTTCTCTATAATCCTGATTCTTCCATCATGGGGTTCAGCTATAAATATGCTTCTTACAATGAAGGGCGAGTGGCAACAAGTTGCAGCTTCTCCATTGATTAAGTTTATGATTTTAGCTTCAACTTTCTATATGTTCTCAACGTTAGAGGGACCAATTCAAGCTATTAAATCTGTTAACGCTATTGCTCACTTTACTGACTGGATTGTTGGTCACGTTCATGATGGTGTTCTTGGTTGGGTTGGCTTTATGATTATGGCAGCTCTGTACCATATGGCTCCTCGTGTATTTAAACGTGAGATATACTCTAAAGCGATTATGACGGCACAATTTTGGATTCAAACTTTAGGTGTTGTACTCTACTTTACTTCTATGTGGATTGCAGGTATTACACAAGGTATGATGTGGCGTGCTCATGATGAGTTTGGTAATTTAGCTTACTCATTTATTGATACTGTTACTGTACTTCACCCTTACTATGCTATCCGTGGTGTTGGTGGACTTTTATATCTAGTTGGTTTCTTGATGTTTGCTTATAACATCTACAAAACTATGTCTTCTCGCCCTGTTGAAGAGCGCGAGTTACAAAGTGCATCGCCTATGGGCGCTTAATTGAAAGGATAAAATATGTTTCATTGGTTAGAAAAACATCCGTTCTTTTTTGCGGTAGGTGTGTTTATAGCAATTGCTTTTGCAGGTTTGATTGAGATTCTTCCAAACTTTGCTCAAGCTTCTCGTCCAGTAATCGGTACGGCTCCATACTCTACTTTAGAGTTGGCTGGTCGTCACGTTTATATTAAAAACAGTTGTAATGCTTGTCACTCTCAGCTTGTTCGTCCGTTTAAGTCAGAGACTGACCGTTATGGACACTACTCATTAAGTGGTGAGTATGCGTATGATAGACCATTCTTATGGGGTTCAAAAAGAACAGGTCCAGATTTGATGCGTGTTGGTAATTATAGAACTACTGACTGGCACGAAAATCATATGAAAGATCCTCATAGCGTTGTTCCAGGCTCAATTATGCCAGCATACAAGTGGTTATTTACAAATAAAGCTGATATAGACACTGTGTATGCAGAACAACTAACTGTTGCTCAACATTTCTCGGTTCCTTATAACCAAGATGTTCCTATGAGAGATGGATCTGTTAAAAATGTAAAAATGGCTCAAAGTCTTTCTGAAGCTCATGAAATTGCTCTTGAAGAAGCAAAAGCAGTAGCAGTGGATATGAAAGATCAAGATGTAAAAGATGCTGTTAGTCGTGGTGAGATTCCTGAGATAGTTGCATTAATCGCATATATGAATAGCCTTAAGTAGGGGTTTGAAGTGAATATTGCAGAAATTCAAGCTTATGGATACTTTATACTTACATTTCTTCTTGTGTTAGTGTTGTATGGTTACATATATCACCTCTACACAAAAAAAAGAGATGCTGATGGGGTCGACTACGAGAGTTATAGCAATATGGCACTAAAAGATGATATAGACGATGCTCCAGTGTCGGCTCTATCTGAAGAGAAAGAGAAATAGGAGGGATATATGAATAAGCTTTATCTTTGGGGAATTATTGTTGTTGCTATCATGTTTGGTGCTACGGCGTACACGCTGGTGCTTACTGGTGGTGGAAACAAAAGTTTAACCGATATTCTTAGTGGCGATATTGTAAATGCATTAGCTATTACAGGTGCGGCTGCTCTAGTTGTAATTACAGTTTTTGTTGTAATTAAATATGTTCGTCAGATGCAAGTTGATAGTGCAACTGGTGATCTTGCCGATGAAAATTGGGATGGAATTGGTGAATATAAAAACAGTCTGCCAACTGGTTGGGCTGTTATGTTTTTACTTACAATGGTTTGGGGTATGTGGTATTGGACAATTGGTTACCCTGTAAATGCATATTCTCAAATTGGTGAGTATAATGAAGATACAGCAGTTCATAATGCTAAATTTGAAGCTAAGTATAAAGATATTACTGGCGATAGATTAGTAGAGATGGGCGAGTCTGTATTCTTAGCAGAGTGTAAAGTTTGTCACGGTATCAATGCTGATGGTATTGATGGAAAAGCAGCAAACTTAAATCATAGAATTGATGCGGCTTCTGTTAAGCATGTTATAGAAAATGGTTCAAACAATAAGCTTCTTGGTTTTGAAATGCCAATGCCTGACCGCAATGGACTTATGAATGCAAATTCTGGTTATGCTCCAATTACAGATGCTGAGATAGAATTAGTATCACGCTTTGTAGCAAATGGTATGACTGGTGAAGGTGCAGAAGTATTTGCTGGAACTTGTGTAATGTGTCATGGTGCTGATGGTATGGGTGTTGATAGTATGGGTCCAAATATCAGTAAATTTGATACTGTTTTAGTTACAAACGTTCTTACTCACGGTAAAAAAGGTATGATAGGTGTTATGCCTAAGTTTGATAGATTAAACGATAAGCAAAAAGAAGCTGTTGGTGCATATATCACTAACATAAGCAAATAAGGAGTCGGTTATGAATGAAAATAGAAGCGTATTCTCTATTGATGGGATAACGGGCATGTTAATTGCAACAGTTCTGTTACTTGTAATTTTGGCGGGTCTTACTATGTGGGCTATCAATGTTCAACATACAAGTGCTGCAAACTATTATGATATTAAAGATGAAGCATCTATCAAGATGATTGGCTCAAATGCTGCTGATCATGTTGTTGATGTAAAGTAAAGGGTAGGAAATGGAAAAAATTATTTCATGGGGCTTAGTTTTAATGGCTCTTTATACACTCTATGCAGTTTTAACACCTAACCATTTATATATTGGTTAGGAAAAAAAATTGAACTACTCAAGAGGGCTCATTGCCCTCATACTCACACTTTTTTTTAACTCCTCGTTAGTTGCACAATATTTATATAAAGATGAACTGATATTTAATCCAGCGTTTGATGCTGAGATAGAAAAGCTAGGAAGTGAGCTTTACCAAAAGACTGGTATCTCTCTTAGACTAGTAATGCTTAAAAAATTGCCAGATTCTAAAAATATAGTAGAGTATGAAAAAGAGCTTTTAGAAGAGTTCAATTCGCCAACTATTTTGCTTACATTTTCAGAGATAGATACAAAAGTAGACATCTTAGCAAATGAGACATCTTTATATAACTATTTTGATAAAAAACAGATACTAAGCCCAGTTGCTTCGCCAGTTCAAGCATTTATAATTGCACTTTTTTACAGCAATAGCTTTGCCTCATTTAAAGAGACACTAAGCAGTTATGGGGGGACTATCATACCTCTTTTAGCTCAAAAAGCAAAAGATGGGGAAGTACTAGGCAAATACTCAGGCTCAATGTTTAACGGTTACGCAGACATAGCAGAGCAGGTCGCAGCGAGTAAGGGTGTGGTACTTGAAAATGGAGTTGGCAATGCAAACCAACAGAGTATATTTTTTGTAAAAGTATTGTTTTACGGTTTTATACTCTATGGTATATTTCTCTACATAAAAAGAAAACTATATTTAAGAAAGCAGAAAAATGAATCTAAATAACGGCAGAATTTGGCCATATTCAATCGCTGCGTCAATTATTTTTATATTTGGTGCATGTGTAGCAACGATAGTAGTTACAAGTACGCTTCCAGTTCAAAATAGCGATACTTATATGATGGGTTATCATGAGGCTGATGCAAAAGCCAATGAACTGCTGAGCGCTAAAATAGATTTTGATAAGAAGTACAACATCAAATATGTAACTGATACTTTTACAAAAGATAAGAGCGTTATAGCTTATAGAGTTAGTGATAAAGAATCAAACCCTATCAATGATGCAACAATAAAAGTAATGTTAACAAGACCATCAACTCATAAAAATGATCAAGAGCTAAATAGTTATCAAGTAGAAAATGGGCTATATACATTTGAAGCGATGACACTTCCAGAAGATGGAAGATGGGATATTATGGCTAAAGTTAGCGTTGGAGAGTTAAGCAGATACTACAACATAAAAACAGATACAAGAGGAATGAATATAGTAGAGTATTAGGCTATAATTAAGCCATGAATAACAAAACAATAGTACTTCCTTCAGCTCGTGCCTTGCGACATGAACAACTAAAATTGGAGGGTGAAAACCTCTTTTTACCGCACTTTATCACTATGAGTGATTTTATATCAAGACTATGTATAGTTAAGGATTTTAAGACGCTTGATGAAGATAGCAGAGTGCTTCTGCTCTTAGAAGCAAGTGACTTTAGTGATTTTAAAAACCTCCAAATAGAACGAAACTTCTTTACATTTACTAAAAATTCATCATATATATTTAAATTTTTTCAAGAGCTTAGCGCAGAGTTATATGATATAAAAGAGCTAGAGCGCTCAGATGTCTATGCGGAGTTTGAAGAGCATATAGCTATTCTTCAAGAACTTTATAAAAGATATGAGAAGCTATGCTATGAGCGTAAGTATCTTGATAAAATATTTCTTCCAAAATTATATAGTTTCAATGCAGAGTATGCAAAGAGCCATAAAAGTATAGAGTTACAAGTAGATGGTCATCTAACAAATTTTGAGTTTGAACTTCTGCATAAGTGTTGCGAATTTTGCAGTGTTGAACTCGTATTTAGCACAAGCAGATTTAACTCAAAGATGAGAGCAAAGTTTGCTGAACTGGGTATTGAGCTAGAAGTCGGGTATAGATATAAAATCTCTTTAAATGAAAAAGAGATAGTAGAAAAAGAGAAAATTTTCCAAAACAAAAACGTAATTTGTCAATCTTTTAGTGAACCAATTCTTCAAGCGGCATTTGTTAAAAAAAAGATATATGATTTTATAAAGAAAGGCTACAAAGCTGCAAATATAGCCGTTATCTTGCCAGATGAGAAGTTTGCCCAAATACTTGGCGTGTTTGATGAGAAGTTAAACTTTAACCTCGCAATGGGAGAATCTTTTGGCAAGACACAGATATATAAAAAACTAAATGCAACGTGCAAGTACATAGAACAAGACTCAAAAGAGAACTATGCAAGACTCAAAAGAGAGGGTGATGAGTTTTATATAAAACTGCGCTCTATATATAGCGACAAGAGCAAAGAGGTTGATGTTTTAGAGTTTTTAAAAGAGTACAAAGAGAGTTTTAAGAGCAAAAAAGAGATAAAAGTCTTCGATGAGGAGCTTTATAGTTTCAAAAATATTTTGCCTTTTATGAGAGAGATGAGTGTAAAATCAGTCATAAACTTATTTATGCAGAGATTATCAAAAAGAACGCTAGATGATGTAAGAGGGGGAAAGATAACCCTTATGGGAGTGCTAGAGACTCGCTCTGTAAATTTTGACGCACTTATCATTGTAGATTTTGATGACTCAAACGTTCCAAAAAAAAGCGATAAAGATATGTTCTTAAACACTCAAGTAAGAGAGATGGCAAATCTTCCAACTATGAGTGATAGAGAAAACCTGCAAAAACACTACTACGAGATGGTAATAAACGGAGCAAAAGAGGTGGCTATCGGATTTGTAAAGTCCAAAGAGAGCAGTGCTTCAAGATTTTTAAAACAGTTAAATATTAAAGAGAAAAATATACATGACGAGCAAGAGTACGCTTCGTTGCTATTTGAGAGAACAAAAGCGTACAAACAAGAAGAGGAAGAAATTTCATCAGAGTATAGCTTTAAAGGTAAAACACTCTCAGCTACAAAACTAAAAACATTCCTTACATGTAAGAGAAAATACTACTACCGCTATATCATGCAACTAAAAAATCATGAGATTCCAAAAGATATGCCAAAAGAGCATGAGATAGGCTTGGCTGTGCATGAGGCACTAAAGCAACTCTATATAAAAAGAGATTTTTATGAAAGCCTTGATGAGTTAAAGAGAGATTTGCATAAAGAGATGAAATCTGTATGTGGCAAAAGTGAGCTAGAGCGTTATCTTATGGAGATGCAAGAGAGAAGAATGAGCCTCTTTGTTGAGTGTGAGATTGAGAGATTTGCTGATGGATATAGAGTTTTGGAGTGTGAAAAAAGCCTTAGCGTAGAGTTTGGCGGCATGGTTTTAAATGGTCAGATAGATAGGATAGATAAAAAAGATAATGAACTATATGTACTTGACTATAAAACAGGCGCTTATCCGACACACACTCTAAAAAACTTCACAGAAGCCACAGACTTCCAGCTAGAGTTTTATTACCTTCTTGCCTCAACATTAGGTCAAGTAAGAGAGTGCGGATACTATGATTTAAAAGAGTCAAAGATAGTAGCAGAGCCACTACTAAATGAAAAGCTATCTATCTTGGAGTCACATGTAAAAGATTTGCTAAACATAGAACATGTGAACTTTACTAAGTGTGAAGATATAAAAAACTGCCAGTTTTGTGAATATAAAATTATTTGTCAAAGGGAATAGATGAGCGAAGAAGAAAAAAACAAAAACAACCCATTGCATGGTGTTACACTACAGCATATTTTGGAGACTTTAGTTGAGCGTTACGGGTTTAAAGAGCTGGGTGCAAAAGTGGATATTAGATGTTTTTTGATAAATCCAACAATTAGCTCATGTTTGAAGTTTTTGAGAAAAACACCGTGGGCTAGGGCAAAAGTTGAAGAGCTTTACATAAAAAGTATGGGTAAGCAGAGCTAAGATGCTTATAAATAACCTAGCTTACGAAGCGAGTGCTGGAAGCGGAAAAACTTTTATGCTTGTTGTTCGCTATCTTAGTTTGCTGTTTTTAGGAGCAAAATCTTCAAGAGTACTAGCGCTTACGTTTACAAACAAAGCCGCAAGTGAGATGCAAGAGCGGATAATCGCAACACTTGAAGAGCTAGGGCATAGAGGAGAGCTAGAGGAGATTATAAGGGTTACAGAGCTTTCTCGTGAGTATCTTTTAGAGAATCGTCAAAGGGTTTTAGATGAGTTTTTAAACTCACATACAAAGATAATGACGATAGATAGTTTTTTTACAAAAATACTTAGAAAATTCTCTCTTTATGCTTCACTGATGCCAGATTTCTCAACATTCTCTTCCCAGCATGAGCTAAAACTTCTCTCACGTTTTTTAAAAGAGGTAAGTGTAGCAAATCAAAAAGAGATACTTATATCCCTTTCAATCTCTTCTAACAAACGACTTAGTGATATCTTTGAGCTCTTGGATGAGTTTTATATCAAGTTTGCAGAACTTAAACATATAGAGTTTAAAAAGCAGAGCGTAGAGCCTTTTGAAGAAGAAGCTCTCTCTTACATGTCAGAGCTTAAAAAGATTGTTATATCTTCGCCTAAGGCTTCAAGTACGGCGATAAAATCTGTTGAAGTAAAAGACTTTGAAGAGCTTAGCACAAAGGCTTGGCTAGAGAGAGAAAGCTTAGATTATAGAACTTTTGCAAAGTGTTACACGCCTCTTATGGATGAGCTGCTCTTTAAGATAAAAGATGCCATAAAAAACCAAAATAGAGCGCGTGAGCAGAACTTTTTTTATTCACTAAAAGGGCTTGTCGATACTTATATAAAGAGTAAAAAAGCGCTGTATATGGATGATAGTGAGCTTAGTTTTAGTGATGTTACCTATCTTGTATATGAGATTTTAAAACTTCTAGGCGATGATAGTGAGTTTTTATACTTTAGGCTTGATGCGCAGATAGAGCATATTCTCTTGGATGAGTTTCAAGATACAAGCATATTGCAGTATGAGATATTAAAACCGCTTATTGATGAGATAACATCGGGAGAGGGGATTTTTGAAAATGGAAGCTTCTTTTTTGTAGGAGATGTTAAACAGTCTATATATAGATTTCGTGGCGGTGTGAGCGCGCTTTTCCAAAGCGTTGCAGAAGAGAACTCTACACATGTAGAAAAACTACTTACAAACTATCGCTCGCAAAGGGAGATAGTCTCGTTTGTAAATAGTGTTTTTATGGATAAGATAAAAAACTACACTCCACAACTCTTTAGAGAAGAGGCAAACGAGGGCTATGTTGAGGTTGTACAAAATGATGAGGTTTTAGAAGAGGTTGTTGCGCAAGTCAAGGCTCTTTTAGCGCTTGGAGCAGATATAGATGAGATAGCGATTCTTTGTGCTACAAATAGAGATGGCAGTTCTGTTAAAGAAGTTCTAGAAGCAGAAAATATCGAAGTCGTAACAGAGACAACTACAAAACTTATAAATCAAAATAGTGTCAAAGCCCTTTTAGAGTATCTAAAGTATCACTACTTTGGTGAAGCTATCTATGCTCATAATTTCTTTGCTCTTATTTCGCAAAAATTCCGCCCCATTGCTAGAATTGACTTTAATAGAGTAGCTCTTTTGGATATAGTTAAAGGAGCGATAAAAGAGTTTAACTTATTTAGCGACAGCTTTAATTTGCTTAGATTTTTAGATGCTATATCAAGATACAGTGATGTAGAAGCACTACTTTTTGAGTATGAGAGGATGGATGTAAGTGCTGCTGCTTCGGAGCTTAGAGGTGTACGAGTACTAACTGTACACAAATCAAAAGGGTTAGAGTATGAACATGTAATAGTGATGGATAGGCTTACAAAAACTCCGCCATCACGTGACGCTATCATTTATGAGTATGATGGACTTACATTGGAGAATGTTTATCTGCGGATAAAAGGCAGAGACAGTGTTGATGAGGCTTACGCCACAGCTCTTTTAAAAGAGAGGGCTCTACAAGTAGAAGATAGCTTAAATGCCCATTATGTAGCCTTTACAAGAGCAAGAGAGAGTCTTGTTGTTGTTTTAAAATCAAAAGATTCCATATTTGATATTTTAGATTTAAGAGTAGAAAAAAATGGAATTTTAAAGTGTGTGTATAAAGATAAAAAGAATAAAACAGAGTTTAAAGCCTTGGAGTATCAAGAGTTGTTTTATGGAACACAAAGTGATATTTTGGAGCTTGAAAAAGAACAAGAAGAGGATTTTGTATCTATAAACTTTGGTATAGCGATGCACTATATGCTTGAGATGTTAGGAGAGTTTAAAGCTAAAAATATAGCTCACGCAAAAGATAGCATGATAAACAAATATGGCGCACTGCTACAAGATAGTGAGGTAGAAGATATACAAAAAAGAGTAGAGATGTTGCTTGAGTGTGATGAGTTTATCTCTGTAGTTGATGGCGTATGTCACAGAGAAAAAGCACTTCGCTATAAAAACTCTCTAAGATATATAGACCTATTAGTCGAGAGTGAAGAAGGGTATAAGATAGTTGATTATAAGAGCTCAAATCTGTATATGAATGAGCACGTTAAACAGGTACGCTCTTATGTAAGAGCAGTTGAGGAGATTACAAAAAAGAGTGCTCAAGGCTATATAGTTTATCTACTGGAGCAGGAGATTAAGGTCTTCAAGGTATAAAGTTAACTAAAACCTTGAACCTAAATTTTATAAAACAAGTAGTAAAATCCCACAAATTTGTAGAAGGAGAATAAGTGATAAAAAGTTTTTTTGCTGTTGCTATCATTCTTCTTTACACAACCGTTTTTGCTGATATACAGCGTGATGACGATTATGAGTTTCCATCTATAAGTGAAACTATGATTATTCAAGAGCCATTGACAAGTAGAGTATTGTCAAAAGCACAAGAGTTTTTAGGTACCCAATACAAGTTTGGAAACAAGGGCGATAAAAAGACTGATTGCTCAGGTTTTACACAGCAAGTGTTTGGAGAATTTGGTATCACTCTTCCAAGATCTGCCTCGGAGCAATCAAGATATGGCAAAAAAATAGATATTAAAGATTTAAAAGTAGGTGATTTACTCTTCTATCGTACATATAAAAAAGCGCCATCACATGTAGCTATATATGCAGGAGATGGGAAAATAATTCATGCTTCATATAAAGGTAAAAAAGTTCAATACGATAAGATAGATAAGCAATATTATAAACAGCGTTTTTTATACGCCAAACGTATTGTTCCAAAATATGAAGATTTTCAACAACGGCGATAAACCCTCTCTCTAAACCTTAAAAAAACCATAAATTAAGTTATTTGTAAGCAAAAGAAGATATACTTTCGCCAATTAAACAGGCATCTAAAGATGTTGATGTTAAGAAAATTACTTGAAAGGTTCAAGAATGAAATTTACGAAAATTGCAACTCCTGAACAAATCGATCAAAAATGGGTTTTGATTGATGCTGAAGGTAAAACTTTTGGTCGTATTATTACTGAAGTAGCAACTATACTTCGCGGTAAAAATAAGCCATGTTTTACTCCAAATATCGACTGTGGAGACTATGTTGTAGTAGTTAATGCTTCAAAAGCAAAATTCAACGGTCTTGGTAAAATTGCTAACAAAGAGTATTTTTCATACTCTGGCTACTTCGGTAGTGTTAAAAGTACTAAAATGACTGAACTTTTAGAGAAAAATCCAGAGAAGCTTTACAAATTAGCTACTCGCGGTATGCTTCCTAAAACTAAGCTTGGTGCTAAAATGATTAAAAAATTAAAAATTTATGCAAGTGCTGAACATCCTCACTCTGCACAATTAGCAAAGTAAGGATAACTATATGAAAAAAATATATGCAACAGGTCGTCGTAAGGCGTCAATCGCAAAAGTATGGTTAACTCCAGGTGCTGGAACTATGACAATCAATGGTCTTTCATTAGACGCATGGTTAGGCGGATTAGAGGCTAAAAAACTTCGTGTTAAGCAACCTCTTGCTCTAACAAAACAAGATACATCAGTAAACATTGTAGCTACAGTTTTAGGCGGTGGTTTCGGTGGTCAAGCTGATGCTCTTCGTCATGGAATTTCTCGTGCATTAGTACGTTTTAATCCAGAGTTAAAAGCTATACTAAAACCTGAAGGTATGATGACTCGTGATTCACGTGTTGTTGAACGTAAGAAGCCAGGCAAGCGCAAAGCTCGTCGTTCTCGTCAGTTCTCTAAGCGTTAATCGCTTCAAGAACAATTTTTCAGTGCATTGCGCACTGGAAATATCCTTTCCTAACTTTTTATTAACATTCCCCTCTATTTTACTTTGGTATAATCACTCAAAAAAGAGTAATTTTGCGCTATTTACTACCTCTGATTTTATCGCTTCATCTTTTTGCATCAACACTTCACTTAGCCACATCTACCAATCCATCGAGATTAAATCCTATCTTAGCAACAGATTCTAGTTCATCAGAGATTAGCGGTTTTATATTTAACGGACTTGTAAAGTACGATAAAGATTTATCAACAATAGTGGGGGATTTGGCGGAGAGTTTTTACTTTGAAAATGAAAAAACTCTTTTATTTAAACTTCGCTCTAATGTAAAGTGGCATGACGGAGAAAAGTTTAGTGCAAATGATGTGCTCTTTACATACAACACGCTAATTTCACCAAAGATAAGTTCTCCATACAGCTCTAACTTTAGATTTGTAGAGAGTGTTGAAGTTGTTGATGAATTAACTCTAAGAGTAAGATATAAAGAGGCCTATTTTAAGGCATTAGAGACATGGATGATGGGTGTTTTGCCACAACATCTATTGCAAAATGAGCAAAATTTAATGAGCTCAAGTTTTAACACAAACCCAATAGGAACAGGCGCATACAAGTTGCATCAGTTAGAGTACTCTAAAAATATAGTTTTAAGCGCATTTGATGAGTATTTTGAGGGACGCCCAAAGATAGATGAAATCTCGTTCCATATCATAGCCGATCCAATGACTCGTTTTTTGATGCTCAAATCAGGTTCTCTTGACATCGGAAGCATCGAACCTATGCAGTATGAGAGGCAGTTAGATAAGAGCTTTTTTGATAAGTTTGATATTTATGAAAATATATCTCAATCATATACCTATCTGGGATTTAATTTAAGAATTGAGAAATTTAAAAATCCAAAAGTAAGAGAGGCGCTCTCTTTGGCAATTAACAGAGAAGAGTTGGTAAAGATACTTTTTTTTGACCATGCCAAAGTTTGTACTGGTCCTTTTCTTCCAGCAACAAATGCTTTTAATGAAGACGTAAAAGCACCTAAGCAAAATATTCAAAAAGCAAAAGAGCTTCTTCGTGAGGCAGGATACAATGAGTCAAATCCATTTACATTTGAGATTGCTACCTCGAATTCAAGTGATACAAGACCTTATGCCGCGCAAATACTTCAGCATCAGCTAAAAGAGGCTGGAGTAGTTGTAACTCTTAGAGTGATGGAGTGGCAAGCATTTTTAAACATGGTTGTATTTCCAAATAAATTTGATAGTGTACTCCTTGGATGGGGACTCTCTCCTACTCCTGACCCATATATGTTTTGGCATAGTGATAGCGATAAGCAAGGTGGATTTAATCTTGTTGGATACCACAATGCTGAGATGAACAAAATGATAGAAGATTCTCAAAGTATGATAGATTCTAAGGAGTTGTCTTTAGTCTGGAAAAAGATGTTTAAGACAATAACTGATGAGAATCCATATCTATTTTTATTCATTCCAAACTCAATAACAACAGTAAGTAAAAAGATAAAAAACGTAAAATCAAGCCCAAGTGGAATTTGGCATAATTATATAGAGTGGGAGAAATAATGTGATAATTTTATTTGATTTGGATGGTACTTTAATTGACTCAACGGAAGCTATTTTAGAGTCATTTCATCACTCGTTTGATAGGCATGGGTATGAGAGTAAAAAAGATGAAGAGATAAAAGCTCTCATAGGTTATCCGCTTGATATTATGTATGAAAATTTAGGGGTAGATTCAAAAGAAATTTGGGATTTGGTTGCAACTTATAAAGAGCATTACAGAGATATTTCAACACAAAAAACAGAGCTTTTAAAGAATGCACAAGAGGCCGTTTTATTGGCTAAAGAGTTCGCTACGCTTGGTATTGTGACGACAAAAACTGCACAATACTCCAAGCTATTGATGGAGCATTTTGATTTGATGCAGTACTTTGAAGTTTTAATAGGTAGAGAGGATGTTCAAAACCCAAAACCTAACGCTGAACCTATCCTAAAAGCTTTGGAGAAAATGGATACAAAAGATAGAGAAATATGGATGATTGGAGATACAAAATTAGACCTTATTGCTGCAAAAAACGCCAATGTAAATTCCATAGCAGTATTGAGTGGATATGATAATTTAGAGACATTAAAAAAGTTTACAAATGTTATATTAAATGATGCGCTAGAAGCAGCGCTTTATCTGCAAAATAGGAAAAAATAACACACTTTTCTTAGTTATCACAAAAGAGTAAAACCTCAAGCTTTTTTTAAGAGCAACTTGTCTAAAATAAGGGGTAAAGTAGAATTTAGGTTCTATATAAAAAAGAAGGAGAGTTAATGCTAGAGATTAGATGGCATAGTCGTGCTGGACAAGGCGCTGTTACTGGTGCAAAGGGTTTAGCGGATGTTATTTCTACAACTGGTAAGCATGTACAAGCGTTTGCATTTTATGGATCTGCAAAACGTGGAGCAGCGATGACGGCTTACAACCGTGTAGATGATAAAGTAATTATGAATCATGAAAAATATATGAGACCTGATTATGTTTTTGTTATCGATCCTGCCTTAGTTTTTACAAGTGATGTAACGATAAATCATAAAGACAATACAAAATATATTATTACAACTCACTTAACTACAGAAGAACTACTTAAAGCTCAGCCTAAACTAGAAGGCAAAGAAGTTTATACAGTTGACTGTATAACTATTGCCAATGAAACTATTGGTCGTCCAATTCCAAATACACCAATGCTTGGTGCATTTATGAAAATTTCTGGGATGTATGATATAGAGTTTTTTAAAGAGAGTATGCAGAGAATTCTTGGGAAGTTACCACAAAAAATTATTGACGCAAATATGTTTGCTATTCAGCGCGCATATGACGAAGTAAAGTAAGGAATTGGTTATGGCAAAAAAAGGATGGGATGAGTTTGAAATCGGAGCAATGCTTCGCACTTTCGACGGGAAAATAGACGATATTGCAGGAACACAACAAGAAGATCGCGCATATTCACAAAGTAGTTCTTATACTGCAAGTGTTGCCGATTGGAGATTAATTAAACCAATTTTTAACAAAGACTACTGTATAGATTGTCAATTTTGCTGGATTTATTGTCCAGATGTTTCAATTATTGCAAGAGATAAAAAATTAATCGGTGTTGATATGGATCACTGTAAGGGGTGTGGAATATGTGTTGAGGTTTGTCCTACAAACCCAAAATCACTCTTAATGTTCCCAGAACAAGCAGACGAAGAGACGGAAATAGCTTCGTGGCCTAAAAAAGATGAGAAGGAAGAGTAATGGCATTTGACAAAATGGAATTAAGAGATATTGAAGTATGGGATGGAAATTTTGCCGCTGCTCAAGCAATGAGACAGTGTCAGATTGACGTTGTTGCAGCTTACCCTATTACTCCATCAACCCCGATAGTTGAAGGTTATGCACAGTTTTTAGCAGATGGTTATGTTGAGGGCGAATTTGTAATGGTTGAGTCTGAACATGCTGCGATGAGTGGTTGTATTGGCGCTGCTGCGGCTGGTGGTCGTGTTGCAACTGCTACATCATCTCAAGGTTTTGCACTAATGGTTGAGACACTTTACCAAGCTTCTGGTATGCGTCTTCCAATCGTTTTAAACGTTGTAAACCGCGCACTTGCTGCTCCACTAAATGTAAATGGCGATCACTCAGATATGTATTTAGGACGTGATAGTGGTTGGATACAACTTGATGCATACTGCCCTCAAGATGCTTATGATTTAAATTTCATAGCGTTTAAAGTAAGTGAAGACCATGAAGTAAGACTTCCGTGTATGGTTCATCAAGATGGCTTTATGACTTCTCATACAGCACAAGGTGTTCATACTTTAGATGATGATACAGCTTATGGTTTTGTAGGTGATTACAAACCTATGAATGATATGCTTGATTTTGAACATCCTGTAACACATGGTGTACAAACTGAAGAAGATTGGCATTTTGAGCATAAAGCTCGTCAACATAATGATTTGATGACAAAAGTTATGCCAAAAATTCAAGCAGCATTTGATGGTTTTGAAAAGCTAAGCGGACGTAAATATAATATCGTTGAAAAGTACGATATGGATGATGCTGATGTATGTGTGGTTTGTATGGGTACATCAGTTGAAACTGCTCGTGAAGTAGCAACTGAGATGAGAAAAGAGGGAATCAAAGCTGGTGTTGTAGGCATTCGTGTTATCCGTCCTTTCCCATTCTTCCAAATCGCAGAAGCTTTAAAAGATGTTAAAGCGATTGCAACACTTGACCGCTCATCTCCAAATGGTGCGCCTGGAATGTTATTTAACGAAATAGCTGGTTCACTTTATAATACACCAAATAGAGCACTTCTCTCTGGTTATGTTTATGGACTTGGTGGACGTGACTTAACTAAAGCACATTTAGTGTCTCTATTTAAAGAGCTACAAGTAAATGTTGATGCTGGTAAAGTAACTACTCAACTACAACAGTTTATCGGTGTTCGTGGACCGAAGCTGGCATATTTATAAGGAGAAAACTATGAGCGAAATGAAAAATATAAAAAACTTAAAAGAGTTTTCAACATCAGCTGACCGTTTTGAAGGAGCTAACCTTTTATGTCCAGGTTGTGCACACTCTATTATTGTTCGTGAAGTGTTAAACGCTACAAATGATGATTTAATTCTATCGGCATCAACTGGATGTCTAGAGGTTTGTACGGCTGTTTATCCATATACTTCGTGGGATGCTTCTTGGATACATATCGGATTTGAAAACGGTTCAACTGCAGTTGCAGGTGCTGAGAGTATGTACAAAGCACTAAAGAAAAAAGGTCGCCTAAAACAGCCAGATCGTAATCCTAAATTTGTCTCTTTTGCAGGTGATGGTGCATCTTATGATATCGGTTTTCAGTGGATTTCTGGATGTATGGAACGTGGGCACAATATAATGCACGTTGTTCTTGATAATGAAGTTTACGCTAACACAGGTGGACAAAGATCATCTTCAACTCCAATTGGCTCATCAGCTACTACGTCTCCAGCAGGCCGTGTAAGTTATGGAGAGAAAAAAAATAAAAAAGATATGATATCTATCATGGCTGCTCATGGTATACCATACGCTGCTCAAGTTGCTCCAAATAAATGGAAAGATATGGTTAAAAAGATTCAACATGGTTTCTCAGTAGATGGACCTGTATTTATCAATGCTATTTCACCATGTACTACGGAGTGGAAATTTGATCCTAAAGATACAATGCATATCACCGACTTATCTACTGACTCTTTAGTATTTCCTCTTTATGAGATTATTGATGGTAGAGAGTTAAACATCACTTACAGACCTAAAAATGTTATTCCTGTTGAGGAGTATCTAGCTGCTCAAGGGCGTTTTAAACACCTTTTTAAAGATGAATATAAGTATCTAATAAAAGAGTGGCAAGAGCGTGTAGATTCTAATTGGGCGTATTTACAACGTCGCGAAGAGTCACGCGTATAAGTTTTTGACGCTTTTTGCGTCAAAAAACTTCTATTTTATTTTATTTATGAAGATTTCTTCGCCTTCTTATCACTACGTTTTTCTTTTAATGATTTCTCAGGCTTTTTCTTAACCGCTTTTTGAACATCTTTACCTTTTGCCATTGCATCTCCTTTTTTTACCAATTGTATATGATATATACTTAATAGAAGACTTTTTAATATACAAAATTTTATTATGTTAAATAGTAGAATTAATTTTTGTTTTAATTCTTAAACTATACCCAAGGCATCCGCTTTTTTATGTATAATTAAAAACACAAAAAAGAAAGATTCAAAATGCACAAAAAAGATATAAAGAGCTATAAAAATGCATTTCTTATAGCAATAATATATTTTATAGCAGGAGCTCTATGGATAGTATTATCTGATGTGGCTGTTGCACTTATTGTAGAAAAAGCAGAAGACATTACTGCCATACAGACATATAAAGGGTGGTTCTTTATTTTTACTACAACTATAGGTCTTTTTTTATTAAGTTATTATTTTTTTCATACCATGTATATAAATTATGCTAAAAATATTGAAGAGAGCAAAGCGTTTTTAAAAACAAAAGAGGAACTTAGTGAGAGCAAGGAGACTATAAAGTTCTCACAAACAGAGCTGTCTCGTCATGGAAAGCTTCTTAATACGATAATAAATGGGCTTCCTGAGGCTATTTTTGCAAAAAATCTCGATGGAAATTATATACTATTTAACAATGGTGCCTCAGATATGCTAAATATATTTCCAGATGAAATTTTAGGAAGAGGAGACGAGATTCTCTTTGCACAAAAAGAAGCCGCAAATATTCAAGAAGAGGAACAAAAGCTTCTTTATCATAAAAAAATCATAACAAGAGAAGAGATACATATTGTAAACAAGCAAGAGAGAGCTTTTTTAACAACAAGAGGAGTTCTTTTAGATAATGATGATGAAGTATTTGGGATATTTGGGATAGTAAGAGACATTACTGAGCAAAAAGAGTATGAGAAGTTTTTGCTTGACTCTAAAGAGAAATTTTATAAGCTTTCACATATAAACCACGTAACTGCATTGCCAAATAGGCTTAGTTTGAGTGAATTCCTTAGTGAAAAATGTACAAAAAACCTTCCTTTTTCACTTATACTTTTTGATTTGGATGAGTTTAAAATAGTCAATGACTCTTATGGTCACCGTTTTGGAGATAAGCTTCTCTTGGAGATAGCAAATACCCTAAAAGAGCTCTTTGGCTCAAGTGTATTTATCGCTTGTATCGGTGGAGATGAATTTGCAATAGTAATAGACTCAAACAATATAGATGTAATAACCATCTTGATGCGAAAGCTTCATGCTACGCTGAATAATCCTTTTAAAATAGAGATGACAGATGTATATATCACAGCTAGTTCTGGGGTCTGCAGCTATCCAGATGATGTAAAAAATGTTGATGAGTTGTATCAAGCGGCAGATACAGCTATGTACAACGCAAAAAAATTGGGTAAAAATAGATTTAGTTTTTATGATGCAAAGTTTAAAAAAGAGGCTATTACATATACCAAAATGGTTACAAACCTTAAACATGCTATCGGAAAAGATGAACTTGAATTATACTATCAAGCTCAAAATAGCGCTACTAGCGGTAAAATTATTGGAACTGAAGCACTATTGCGATGGAAGCATGATGGCAAAATGATACCTCCAAGCATTTTTATACCTCTTGCTGAAAAGAGCGGTTTGATTATAGAGGTAGGAAACTTTGTCTTAAAGAGTGGCTTTGAGATGGCACAAAAATGGCATCATCAAGGAGTCTTTGATGGTAGAGTATCGATAAATGTATCAATAAGACAACTAACACATCTTGATTTTTTAAAAACTTTAAAAGAGCTCTTGTTTGAGAGTGGATGCAAGGCTTCGTGGGTGGAACTTGAGATAACAGAGAGTTACATCTTGGAAAATCCAAAATTGGCGATAGCACTTTTAGAAGAGCTAAAAGAGCTTGGTTTTAACATCTCTATGGATGATTTTGGTACAGGTTACTCATCTCTTTCGTATTTAAAAAATCTTCCTATTGACAAACTAAAGATAGATAGATCTTTTGTAACAAATATACAAAATGAGCCAAAAAATCAGATAATTGTAAAAACAATCATATTTTTAGCAAAAGAGTTAGGCATACATATTTTGGCAGAGGGTGTTGAGACGCAAGAAGAACAAGAGTTTTTACTTCAAAACGGTATTGATTCTATCCAAGGCTTTTATTATCATAAGCCTGTGTGCGCAAAAGAGATGGAGAGCCTTATGCTGGGGTAATTTCTATATATATGATAAAATCACATTATGAAACTATCACACCTAAAGCAGATTCTTAATCTTCTGCAAAAATTTACAAAAATTTCATCAATTTACAGAGTTAGTGACACTATCATAAAGGTTGCCTTTGATAGAGATGATGAGCTTTACTTTGAGATGGCGCGTTCTAACTCTAAGATATTTAAATGCGCCTCTTACGCTCGGTCAAAGGTCTATAATGCACCTTTTGATGTACTCTTGGCAAAACGATTTAATCGTGCAAATATTATAAATGTAGAACTTTTTGGTGGCGATAAAATAGTTCGTTTTAAAACTTCAGTTGCTTCTGCTTATAAAGAAGAGATTACATACTTGCAGTTTGAATTTACTGGAAAATATACAAATGTAATCATCTTAGACGAGAATGAAGTAGTGCTAGAGGCACTGCGCCATGTTGACCTTTTTTCATCATTTAGAGAGGTTAGGGTTGGACAAAAATTACTAGCTGTTCCTTCTGCACCATTTGAAGCAAAGGAGTATATCCTTGAAGATGTTGAGCAGTTTTTATATGATGAGTATGAGCAAGAAGAGAGGGAAAAACTAGCCTCTTTAAAAAAACAGAAAATCTCTATCTTAAACAAAAAACTAAAAAAATTAGAAAAACTATATAGTACGCTAGATGATGAAGATGAGCTAGAAGCAGAGGCGCAAAAATGTAACCATTTTGGAAATCTTCTTCTCTCTAATATGCACTCAATTCGTCCATACCAAAGAGTAGTTGAGCTTGATGATTATGATGGAAAAAAGCAAAAAATAGAGCTTCATAAAGAGTTCTCAACTCCTGCGCTAATGGCAAACTCTCTTTTTACTAGAAGCAAAAAAGCAAAACAAAGAGCTTCTCATATGCATATAGAGAGAGCGTCATTGGACTCAAAAATAGAGCATATAAAGCTCTTTGTTCATACTGTAACAGAGGCAAAAGATATAGCAAAAATACAGCTTTTATTTCCAAAAATAGTACAAAATAAAAAGATAAAAACTAATGATTCTGTTGAGACATTTTGGATAGAGGGGTATAAAGTAGCCCTTGGAAAAAACGAGAAAGGAAACATAGAACTTCTTCAAAGTGCTCGTGCAAAAGATATTTGGATTCATATGAAGGAGCGTCCATCAGCGCACGTAATCATTACAACAGATAAGCAAAATGTTCCTGCATCCGTTATAGAGGGCGCGGCAAGATTGTGCGTAGATTTTACGATGTTTGAGAAAGACCGCTATTTGGTCGATTATACTCCTAGAAGAGAAGTAACAATCCAAAGCGGTGCCAATGTACTTTATAATAAGTATAAAACCATAGAAGTTGACACAAGATAAAGAGTTAAAACAGATACTTCTGAGACGAATGTGTCAAGCTTTAGTGCCACAGTGGTTTATCCTCTTTGGCCCTGAGCTAACGAAGTAAAATTAAGGGAGATAAGATGGCAGTAGGTTTAGTCGCAAATACGATTTATGTAAATCAGCAAACAGCTACGGTATCTTCTATCCATAATGCACATAATAACCGTATAGAGTTTCAAAATATGGCAGCACAAGCAGCGGCTCAAGAAAAAGAGACTGAGGTTATAGAAGTACGCCCCGCCGAGGAGAACCATGCCGTTGATGCAGAGCGTGAGCATCAAAAAAATGAAGCAGACCAAGAGAGTGCCAGAAATAAAAAAGAGAAAAAAGAACCGCAAGAGGAAGAAGAGCAATTGGAGCCACTGCACATACTCGATATTAAAGTGTGATAGGTTATAATCATTTCATTTTTACAAGGGATTTTATATGAGTATATTTTCAACTTCTAATGAGAGAGTTAAAACTGGATTAGTTCTTGTAGCTGCAGTGCTTCTTATAGGTGTTATAGATAATTTTTTCCTTATGTGGGCGGCTTTAGGCGTCGTGTATATTATTGCTTTTAAAGAGGCTCTTGCTCTTTATAATTTGAAAAACAATTATTTGCTCTACTATGCTTTAGGACTTTGGCTAATTGCAGCGATTTATCCATATAGTGATGACCTTTTTGTTCTTGCTGGTGTTGCTTATGCGGGTGCAGTCGCTTTTAACAAAAATCTTTCTTGGAAAAACTTCTTTCCATTTATGTATCCTACTGCTGGGATGCTATTTATCCTCTCGATGTATCAAGAGTATGGGTCTTTAGCGCTTCTTTGGCTCTTGGTTGTTGTCGCTCTTACTGATGTTGGCGCATACGTTGTTGGTAAAAGTATAGGAAAAACGCCATTTAGTGAAGCTTCTCCAAAAAAGACTCTCGAAGGTGTTGCTGGCGGTGTAGTTACTGCAACAATTGGCGGTATGTTTGTCGGTCTTGGCATAGTTGATTTGGGTGTCTCGTTTATCATCTCTTTTATGGT
>CAMBTK010000007.1 GCA_945870785.1 Sulfurimonas crateris | reverse complement strand
AAGTGAAGCAGTAAGTTTTAATAAGTCAAATTTGTAACTAGCTGCAACTCTCATCGCATCTGTATCACGTCCACCAACTACTGCACCATCTTGAAAAACAGATTGTGTGTATACTTTTGATTTGTCACCAGTTGCAGCATTTGCAATCGCCGCTGTACCTGCTTCACCTGTTGCGGTTGTTGAATAAGATACGTCTGTACTAAAAGCACCAGCGCTATAACCAACTTTTGCTGCTGTAATTGTTGCATTGTCTATACTTGAATTAGTTAAAGCTATTCCTGCATTTTGAAGACCAAAAGTTAATCCTGAAATTTTATACTCAGCATCTGCCCAATAAGCAGTAAAATTAGAATTTACATCGTAATACCACAAGTTAACTGCTAACTTATCTGTTGGTTTAATCATTGCACCAAACGCATAAGCCCCTTTTTTCCCATCAGTCATTTTATCTGTAGTTGCATTGTAGCTACTTCCAAAACCATAAAATTCACCGTTATGCATTGTAGTACTTGGGAAACCAGTAGCAGTTCCATTTCCTGCATGACCACCACCATTGCTTTGATAAACATATCCTGCGACAAGTGTAGTATATGGAATATCATTGTTAATTAAAACAGCAGCATCAAATGTATTGTAAGTTGCATTCCATCTCTCAGTAAATAAAAGTGGAGTATTTAACGCTTGACGACCAACTATCGCAGAAGTATTACCAATCTTGTAATCAAGATTTGCTTCTGTTACCCAAATTTGTGTTCTGTAATAGCCATTGTCACCATCCCATCCAGCACCTGCAGTTGAGATATCTTTTACGAAACTCTTCTCCAAACCAAGACTATCAGCACCAATAGCGCTAACATTTCCTTTTAACCCTTTAAATAAGTCTGCACTTACCCCTAATTCTGCAACAGCTGTACCAACACTAGTGTTTTGTTGAAACATATCATTGTTAGCAGTATCTTCTGTTGCAGTAGTTTGATACCAGTATTTTACTTCCCCTTTTACTTTCACATTTTCTACGGCGTACACTGACGTTGCTAAAAGTAAAGCTAGAAATGGAGCGGTTGTTTTTGATACTATCATTTGTCATCCTTATTTTTTGTGATACCGACAGTATAACAAAACTTTATATTAAAAAGTGCTTAAAATGTCTTTTTGTTAAAAGATATTCTATAATTTGTTATCACAAAGTTATCACAAAATAAAAATAGCCAAACTTTTTAATTTTTTTATATCCCATTTTTAAACTCCGATATAGTTCATTTTTTATATAATTGGCGAATTTTTTAATATAGGAGACTTTTCATGCAGATTAGTGGCGCACAGATAGTCATTGAAGCTTTAATTGCAGAAGGGGTAGACACAGTTTTTGGTTACCCTGGTGGAGCAATTATGAATGTCTACGATGAGATTTATAAACAAGATAACTTTAAACATATATTGACTAGACATGAACAAGCTGCCGTACATGCTGCAGAGGGCTACTCAAAAGCAAGTGGAAAAGTTGGTGTTGCTATGATAACAAGTGGACCAGGATTTACAAACGCTGTAACTGGACTTGCAGACGCATATATGGACTCAATTCCATTAGTTGTTATTAGTGGTCAAGTTCCTATGAGTTTAATCGGGACAGATGCATTTCAAGAGATAGATGCGGTTGGGATAAGTCGTTCATGTACAAAACATAACTATTTAGTTACAGATGCTAAAGATTTGGCACGTGTCTTAAAAGAAGCTTTTTATATAGCTTCAAGTGGTCGTCCAGGTCCTGTTCATGTTGATATTCCAAAAGATGTCACTGCTCAACTAGCAGATTTTGACTACTCGATAGAGCTTGATTTAGAGACTTATAAGCCTCATACAAAGGGAAATCCACGTCAGATTAAAAAAGCGATGGAAGCTATTGCAAAGGCAAGAAGACCTATCTTTTATCTAGGTGGGGGAATTATAAACTCAAACGCAGCCTATGAAGTAAGAGAGCTTGTTAAAAAAACAGGCATCCCAGCGGTTGAGACATTTATGGCAAGAGGTGTTTTAAGTCATGATGACGAATTGCTTATCTCTATGCTTGGAATGCACGGAAGCTATGCGGCAAATATGGCTATGAGTGAAACTGATTTAGTAATCGGACTTGGAGCAAGATTTGATGATAGAGTAACTGGAAAGCTATCGGAGTTCGCAAAAAATGCAGGAGTTATACATGTTGATATAGACCCAGCTAGTATCTCAAAGCTTGTAGTTGCTGATTATCCGATAGTTGGTGATGTAAAGAACGTTGTAAATGAGATGATAGAACTCTCATCTGCAATAAATCCAGCCAAATATGCTTCATGGAGAGAGACTATCAGAAACTTTGATGAGCTTCATCCTCTAACATATCATGAAGATACAGATAGATTGAAGCCTCAGTGGGTTATAGAGAGGGTTGGTGAACTTCTTGGTGATAGTGCAAACATATCAACTGATGTTGGACAACATCAGATGTGGACGGCGCAATTTTATCCATTTAGTCGTCCTCGTCAGTTTATAAGCTCAGGAGGCCTTGGAACTATGGGATTTGGTTTTCCTGCTGCTATGGGCGTAAAAGTTGCTTCACCTGAAAAAACTAGTATTAACTTTACGGGTGATGGTTCAATTCTTATGAATTGTCAAGAGCTTATGACAGCAGTTGAAAAGAAGTTACCAGTTATAAATATAATTTTAAATAACAACTATCTAGGAATGGTTAGACAGTGGCAGACACTTTTTTATGATAAGCGTCACAGTGAAACAGACTTAAGCGTACAGCCAGACTTTGTAAAACTATCAGAAGCATTTGGCGGAATAGGTTATAGAGTAACAACCAAAGAGGAGTTTGATGCAGCACTCAAAGATGCTGTTGAGAAAAATATAGTTGCTTTTATAGATGTTGTTGTTGAAAGATTAGAGAATGTTATGCCAATGGTTCCAGCAGGTGGAAGCTTATTTAATATGATGTTATTAGAGAAAAAGGAGAGTAAATAATGCAAGATGAAAACGCAAGAAGAGTTATCTCTGTTATCGTGGTAAACGAAGCTAGTGTACTATCTCGTATAACTGACCTTTTCTCTGGCCGTGGATACAATATCACATCTTTAACTGTTGCTCCGATTCCTGATAGCAAATACTCAAGACTTACAATTGTAACGTCTGGATCAATTAGAGTGATAGAGCAGATAACAAAACAGTTGCACAAGCTTATACCAGTTCTAAGAGTATATGAACATGCAGATTTAGTTGAAAAAGAGATGGCTTTGATGAAGTTTCCAATCTCTGAAAATATTACAGAGATAGCAACGCTTTGTGCGGCTTATAATGGCAAAATAGTAAATGTTGGCGACAATGTAATTATCGCAATGGTTGCGGATGAGCCAAAAAGAGTTGATAATTTTTTAAAAATTATCAACAAATACAATCCAAAAGAGATTGTAAGAAGCGGTGCCGTAGCACTAGAGAGATAAATAGATGCTGCTAAGCAATATCGCACAGCATCTAAAACTCCAATTTATTGGCAAAGATTTGGAAGTTGACTCTATGAATGAGTTGGCTCTATCTTTGCCTACTCAACTTACTTTCGCCATAAATAAAAAATACTCTCAAGAGTTAGAAATATCAAAATCAAAAGCTTTTTTAATTATGGATGCACTAATAGAGAACCTTCCAAAAGATTCTTCTTATATTGTCTGTCCAGATGTCTCTATCTCTATGGCGCAGGTAACAAAACTTTTTAACAAGAGACCAGTAGAACCACAACTACCTCCTCCAAGCATAGGAGATAATTCAATCATTGATACAATGGCAAGAGTAGAAAATGGAACATGGATTGGTTCAAATGTAATAATTATGGCTGGAGCTTATATTGGCACTAATTGTGTTGTCGGTGATGACACAATTATATATCCAAACGTTACTATTTACAGAGACAGCGTGATAGGAAAAGAGTGTATTATACATTCAGGAACAGTCATAGGTGCTGATGGTTTTGGCTTCTCTCATACAAAAGATGGCGAACATATTAAGATATATCAAAATGGAAATGTTATCATAGAAGATTTTGTAGAAATTGGTGCTAATTGCGCTATAGATAGAGCAGTTTTTAACTCGACTATCATAAGACGCGGTACAAAACTTGATAATTTTATACATATTGCGCACAATTGTGATATTGGTGAACACTGTATCTTTGTGGCTCAAACAGGGGTAGGCGGATCCACAAAACTAGGAAGAAACTGTGTTGTGAGTGGGCAGAGTGCCTTTAGCGATCATTTAACTATTGCGCCATTTTCAACATTTAGTGCAAGAAGTGGTGTTACAAAAAGTATAGAAAAAAGCGGTGGAGTCTACAGTGGTTTTCCACTTATGAATCATAGAGAGTGGAAAAGGCTTCAGGTAAGGATAGCAAAGCTAAACGATTAGGAGTAGATAATGGATTTAAAAGATATAGCAAAAATAATAAATAGTGATTTTAGTGGCGAAAACTTTGAGATTACGAAGATGAATACTCTGCGTGATGCAACAAAGAGTGAGATATCTTTTGTAGCAAATGCAAAATATATAAAAGAGATACAAGACTCAAGCGCAGGTGCGATAATAGTAAGTAAAGAGACAAGAGAGTTTGTTCCTAGTGGATGTGTTGTTTTAGAGGTTGAAAACCCTTATCTTTCGATGGCAATATTATCTAAGTATTTTGCACCACCTATTGAAGATAAAACGTTGCCAGAGCCAATAATCGGTGAAGGTACAACTATCTCTGATAAAGCAGAGATAGCAAATGGTGCAATTATCGGTAAAAACTCTACAATCATGGCACACGTATATATAGGAGCTAATGTAGTTGTTGGCGACAATACTATTATATATCCAAGCGTTACAATATATAGAGATTGTAAGGTTGGCAGTAATTGTATCATACATGCAAATACAACAATTGGAAGTGATGGTTTTGGTTTTGCTACAGATAAAAAAGGCGAACATACAAAGATCTATCAAAACGGAAATGCCCAGATAGAAGATAATGTAGAAATTGGCAGTTCAACGACAATAGACAGAGCGGTATTTGGTACAACCCTTATAAAATATGGTGTAAGAATTGACAATCTTGTTCAAGTTGGGCATAACTGCGTCATAGGTGAACACTCTGTTTTGGTGGCTCAATCTGGTATATCAGGTTCAACTACAATGGGGCGAAATGTTGTAATGGGTGGACAGAGTGCAACGGCAGGACATTTAAGCATCGCTCCATTTACTACAATGGCAGCAAGAAGCGGAGTTACTAAAAGTATTAAAGAGAGCGGCTTAACGTTCGCTGGTTTTCCGCTTATGGAGCATAGATTGTGGCTGAAGCTTCAGGGTAAAATAGCTAGACTAATAAAATAAAATTTAAAGGAAAAAAATATGTCAAAAACAATCGCATTAAATGGAACAAAAAAAGGTGTTATTTCGGTAGCTAAGATAGATGAGCCTTATGGAGCTGGAAGCCATAGTGTAGCTAGTATCGGTATTTCATTGGCTGGAAATGCAAATGAGCCTGAGTGGAAAGTTCATATTCCATTGGAGAATTTAGACGAAGTTATAGAGGCTTTAAAAAGCCTAAAATAGTAAATTATTATATTGGAGTGGCTTTGAGAAAAAAGTTTTTTTTATATCTTTTTGTCTCGACTCTCCTTTTTTCAGATAAGCTAGAGCTCCATTTTAATGGAAACACTCATATAAACTCTAGCCAACTCTACTCTTTGCTTGATTTATATGAACCATCTTTTTATGAATTTTATAAACCGCCTCCATCTATCGACTCCAAAACAATTGATTTTGTCATACAAACACTCAAGGATTATTACAAAACAAGAGGTTTTTTTGACGCCATAATTGACTTTAAAATAGACAAAGAGAGTATTTTTTTGGTTATACAAGAGAATAAACCAATAGTCATAAAAGATATTTCAAATATTTCAGATTTGGAGTTAGGTAGTGCTATCTCCTTTAAAGTTGGTGATATTTTTGATTCAGAGCGCTTTGTACAAAGTAAAAAAGATATAAAGCTCTTTTATGCAAACGCTAACTTTTGCAATCCCTATCTTGAAGCAAAAGCATGGATAGACACTGAGAATAATGCGGCATATATAACTTATGAATCAAGCAAAAATAAAAAGTGTTATTTTAAAAATATCTCTATAAAACCTTCACGAGATATAGATGAAAATAGAGTGCGTTCAGTTTTGTACATACAAGAGGGAATGGAGTTCTCTTTAGGTGCAATTTCTCAAAGCTATGAGGAGTTGTACTCATATGAGGGCATTTCAAAGGCGATAATTGATACAGATATATCAAAAGATGAGTTTGTTGATGTTAGTGTCAGTATAGTTCAAAATGAGAAACCACTACGTTTTGAATCTGGGGTAGGAGTAAGTAGTGATGAGGGGGCTATGCTCTCTTTAGGGGTATTGGATAGAAATTTTTTAGGAAATTTAAAGACTCTTAGTTTAAAAACACGAGTGACTCAAGTAAAGCAAAATATAAAGTTAAATTTTGATATGCCAATGGCAAATAGAAATTTTACTGGTTTTGAAGTGGGTTTTGAAAATGAGAAATTTTTAGGATTTGAGGAGTCAAAAGTTTATCTAAATGGGTATTTAAAGCAAAGACGAGATAAGCATACCTTTAAAGAGAGCCTTATCTTTGATAACATCAACACATATAAGAGTGAGGATGTAGAACTCTTCCCAATAAACCAACTTTTTGTGCTATCTCCAAAAATAGAGTATGCGTATGATACAAGAGATAAGATCTTAGACCCAAGCAGCGGCTATTTTATAAAAAGTGAGTTAATGGGCTCACTTAAGGGAAGTGTCTCTGATGCAACATACTACAAGTTTAAGGCAACTGGCGGAACGATAAATAGTTTGGAAGAAGCCACACTTGCACTAAAGGCAAATTATGGGGTTATAAAGCTCTTTGATGGAGAGATTCCAACTTCTTATCGCTTCTTTGCTGGAGGTATGCATAGCAATCGTGGGTATGGTTATAGAAAGCTAGGTCCACAAAACAGCATGGGTGACCCTATCGGATTTGACTCTATTTTTGAAGCAACTGCTGAAGTACGGTTTAAGATTTATGGCGATTTTAAGGGAGTAGTTTTTAATGATAATAGTTTTCTCTCGCAAGATAGTACACCAGATTTTAGCAGCGGTTATCATAGTGTTGGTTTTGGATTTCGTTATCTAACTCCAATCGGACCAATTGCAATTGATGTTGGTTTTGATACTAAAAACCCTACCAAAGAGTATGCTATACACTTTCACATCGGGGAGTTATTTTGATAAAAAAAGTTCTCTCCTTTGCTCAAATAACGCTATTTTTTTTAATTTTAACTATCTTTATAGCAATATTTGTCTTTTTTCAAAAAGACATAGTCCCTGCTTTGGCTGGAAAATATCTAAAAGAGTTAAATATAGAGTACAAATCACTAAGAGGGACTCTCTTTAGTGGAGTTGAAGTTTCTGCTTTTAAGTATGAAGATAGCATAAGTGCAGATAAACTAACTATAAAATATAAGTTTTTATCTCTTTTCAATCCAACTCCAAGGATCGATTATATAGCTGCATATGGAGTTAAAATAGAGCTAGATAAACTACTTGAGAAAATGCAAAATAGTGATGATTCAACATTTATCGCTTTTAATATTTCAAGGGCAACTATTGAAAATGGTACGCTAAATTACAAAAAAGAGAAGATTTTATTTGATGTTATTGCAGATGAACTAACCTTTAGGGATTATATAGATATAGAAAAAATTTCTTTAAAGGCAAAGAGTAAATATGCAAATATAGAGTTCTTGGGCTCTTTAAGAGAAGAGACTCTGCGTGGTGTTTCATCATTTGTTTTTTCTGATTTCATAGAAAAAAAGTATCTTCATTTTTTAGAGTATAAGCCAAAAAAAATAAAAGCTGAGATTGAGATAGACTCAAAACATATAAATCTCTCAACAACCATAAACGAGGCAAGTGTGAAGTCTGTTTCAGACTTTTTTATAAAAGATATAAAACTTAACCTTATATATTTTATTGATAGTGAAAACATTACCATTAAAACTAGATATAAAGCGTTATATAGAAAGTTTGAGACCTTAATTAAGCAAGATACTGAGATAGATGAAAAACTGGATGTTAACTCTAGGATGGATGGAGAGATAATTACTAAAGATAGCGATATTCCATTTGATACATTTGCCATAGACGCAAAATATAGCTCAGATAGAACCTATGTAAAGTTTAATGCAAAGGATATTGAGGCTGATTTTACAACGCTTGATTTTAAAAAATATACAATTAATGCAGATACAGCCTATGCTAAGTTTGATGCAAATCTATCTTATGAAAACAGCGAAACATTTGTGGAGTCAAATATATATCCAAAAGAGGAGCATCTACACTACAAAGAGTACGATTTGATGAGATTTTCAAAAATAACTCTTAATGCACATGAAAAAAACAGCAACATCTCAATATTTGCAAAATCAGATATAGCATCTGTCTCAATGTTTGCAAACGAAGAGAAGGCAGATGGTTATATAAATCTTGGTTCTGCTGTTTTTGATTATAGAGTTGATTTGAATAATAAAACAGCCGTTATAAATACAAAGATAAACTCTGTGGATAAATTTTTAAAAGAGCTAAAAATCAGACCAAATGAAGTCTTTTTTGATGCTAAAGTAGAAGCAAAATCTACTATAAACTTCAAAGATTCACTAGAGATAGCCTCTAGTGTAAAGGCTTCATCTTATATTTTAAAACTTGATTCAACAAGAAGTTTTTCTGGCAAAGATAACAGTTTTGAGTTTGTATATAAAGATAAAGAGCTTATTTTAAACAGATACAACTTAAATATACTGGACAAAAGAGTATCTTCTGATAGAGCGTCAAAAATTGGCTTTAGTGATGATTTTGATATAGAGTTTAAAGAGTTTTGGATATATGACAATATCCTTCTTCGAGGAGTTTTAAAGAGTAGCGATATGAGCGGAGATTTCTATTTATTTAGTGATAAATATCACTATAAATCAAAAGATGCAAATGTTACTATAAAGCTTGATTTACACGCAACTATTGATGCAGATGGACGACAAGATATTAGCGGAGATGTGGAGATAAAAGATGGTGTGATTATGTATAAGCCTAAAAAAGATTATAGTATTAGAGATAAAGACATCATAATAATCCAAGATATGAAAGAGTTAAAAAAGCAAGACGCAAGAGCCATAAACATAAACATAACCTCGTCAAAACCTCTAAGATATGAGCTAGAGGATATTTCACTATTGGTACGTCCATCTTTGGTTTTATATAAAGAGATGGAGTCAAGTATACAACTTTTTGGTGTTTTAAATATCAAAAGCGGAGAGGTAAATCTTGATGATAAAGTATTTGAGTTTGATGAGAGTGAGATATATTTTTATGGAGGAGATGAGATAGATCCATACCTTAATCTAAATCTTCACTACTATACGATTGATTATGTAGATATTGAGGTGTATATCACAAACAAAGCCAGTTCTCCTGTTGTGCTTTTCTCCTCAAAACCTGCAATGAGCCAAAATGACATACTCTCTTATATACTATTTGATGCAAGTGCATCTTCTATTTTTGATGCGTCTCAGGATAAAGCATCAAAAACATCAGTAAATACACTTCTTCTTGGAAGTGGAATTAAGAAAATGGTAAATAGTTCAGGGGCAATAAAAGTAGATACTATAAATATTTTGACAAATAAAGAGGGTACACTTGGCTATGAAGTTGGAGCTAGATTTAACAAAAATATCCGTATAGTCTATAAAAATGATGAAATTTCAAGTTTGATATTGCAGTATTCGTTAAGTAAATCCTTAAGGGTAGATGTTGATGTGAAAGAGACGGGGCAGGGAGTTAGTATAATTTATATAAAAGATTTTAGCATCCGCACGCCTTAGCGCTTGGATACAAACTCTTCTATTCTTTTTATACCTTTACGAATACTCTCTATATCTGTTGCAAAACTAAATCTAGCATATCCTTCGCTTCCAAAACCAACACCTGGAACCAAAGCCACACCTTTTTCTTCTAAAAGCTCTTTACAAAACTTCATAGAGTCATTAGATATTTTTTTGATATTTATAAATAGATAAAATGCACCGTCTGGCTTGTAAACACTAAGTCCATCTATCGCATTTATAAGCTTTACAGCCTCATCTCGGCGCTCTTTAAATGCCAATCTCATCTTCTCAATATCAGCATCAGCGTCACCGTTTAAGCCAACAATCGCAGCTTTTTGAGTAATAGAGTTAATGTTAGAAGTGCTTTGGCTTTGAAGTTTTTTTGTTGCTTGAATTATCTCTGTTTGGTGCGCAGCCATATAGCCAAATCTCCAACCAGTCATAGCCACTGATTTACTAAGACCATTGATAGTGATAGTTCTTTTATACATATCTTCACTAACAGCTGCAGCAGATGTAAACTCTCCATCATAGATTAGTTTCTCGTACATCTCATCACTTGCAACTAAAACATCAGTTCCTTCTAAAACTTTACCAAGTGCTGTAAGTTCATCTTTAGAGTAAACCGAACCAGTTGGGTTTGAAGGAGAAGTTAAAATTATCATTTTAGTTTTTGGAGTAAGAGCGTTTTTTAATTGCTCTGGTGTGATTTTAAATGAGCTCTCATCATTTGTTTCAATCTCTACAACAGTTCCGCCATGGTATAAAACTAGCTCAGGATAAGTAACCCAATATGGAGCTGGAATGATTACTTCATCACCTTTTTGAATAACTGCTGCAAAAAGATTAAAAAGGGAGTGTTTTGCGCCGTTGTTTGTGATAATTTGATTTGGTGCATAAGTTAGACCATTGTCTCTTTTTAGTTTGTTTGCTATCGCGGCTTTTAGTGCAGGGATTCCCTCAACTGGTGTATATTTTGTAAAACCTTCGTTTATAGCAGCAATAGCTGCGTCTTTAATAACTCTAGGAGTATCAAAATCAGGCTCACCAGCAGAAAAGCTTAAAATGTCTTTTCCAGAAGCTTTTAATTCACCAGCGAGTGTTGAGATTGCAATTGTAATTGATTCGGATAGTGTGTTTACGCGATCACTAAGCATGAAGAACCCTTTATTAAAAATATTGGGCGAATTATACTAAAATAAATTTAATTTTTCATTGCTCTAATGAAGGATTCGTAAATATTTTCTAGCTGTAAATCTTGCTCTAAGAGCTCTTTGTTGTCTTCAACCAAGATATGCTCAAGCACTGCAACACGCTTTAGTAGATATTCAAACATCTCTTTATTTATATCTGGAAGTAAGTTATGCATAAGTGGGTCTTTACATCTCCCTTTTTCTATCACATGCGCAGGAATACCAATAGCGGTTGCATTGTTTGGAACAGGTTTTACCACAACAGAATTTGCACCTATTTTTGCATATTCTCCGATGACTATATTTCCTAGTATCTTTGAACCTGCACCTAAAACAGCACCTTTTTTTACAGTCGGGTGTCTTTTTCCTTGAGTAAGTGAAACACCACCTAGCGTAACGCCTTGATATATTAGAACATCATCTTCTATTATTGCTGTTTGACCTATAACAACGCCAGTTCCATGGTCTATAAAGACTCTTTTTCCAATTATAGCGCCTGGATGAATATCTATATTTGTTAAAATTTGAGTTAAACCCATTATGATTCTTGCTAAACTTTTAAAGTTAGCCATGTACAGCTTATGTGCTACTCTATACCATGCAACAGCCCAGACTCCTGGATAGTTAAATAAAAAATCTAATTTTGAATTTAACGCTGGATCATTTTTATATGCGTTTGAAAAGTCCTCTTTAATTTCAGTAAAAAGTCCCAAAGGTAACTCCTAGTTCGTGGTTCGTAAATAACCGTTTTGTTGTAAAAAAAGTTCTAATTTTGCAAGTGTATCACTTTTTTCTTGTACTGAAGTAAAGCTAGAGTTTGATAAATCATTTTTAAGTTTTTTTGATACTTCTGCTGCATCGTAACCAAGGGAGTCTAATATATCTAAGATACTTTTTGACTCAACTGCATTTTTAATCTCATAGTCATTTTCATCAATAATAATTGTATATTCGCTTGGGTGAGTAAATAGGTTGTGGTTCATTCCAAGAGTCTCTTGATACGCTCCAACGTTAAAGAAGCCTAAGAAATACTCCTCTTCATCAAGATTTACATCATGAAGATATAGCGGTTTGTCTGGGTTAAAGCCAATTTCACCATCACTGTCACATGTTATATCCCAAAGTGATGCTGCTCTAAGAGGAGTAGTATTTAGGTGGTGTAGTGGCATGACTGGAAAATGTTGGTTTAAGCCCCAATAATCAGGCAAACTTTGAAAGATAGAAGCATTTATAAGATAGCGCTCTTGAAGTTTTACTTGAAGTTGAGCTAACTCATCTGTTGGATTTGATGATTTTAAATATAGAGCTCTTTTTATGATGTTGTGAACTAAAATCTCTGCATTTGAACGGTCTTGAAGGTCTATATAGCCTAAATCAAAAAGAGTTAAAACAGACTCCATGTGATCTAGTGCATCATGAAGGTACTCGATACAGTTTGTATTGTTGAGTAGTTTATTTAGTTCAATTAACTCCTCAATTAAAGGTGGGTTACTGCTTTTAAAATTTAGTAGTTTTTCTTGAAAATCTTGGGTAAAAAGCTCTAAAACAGGCGTGATTAAGACCGCGTGAGAAGCGACAATAAATCTACCAGATTCTGTAAATATATCTGGATGAGAAACGTTTTTTGCGTTCATAATCTCTCCAAGCAAGAAGACAACACTGCTTGAAAACTCATCTATTGAGTAGTTGCGAGAGTTTGAGTGAGTATGTTGGTCGTACTCAACCGCAAGACCACCACCAATATTTATACTGTTTAGTTTAGTTGCACCCATTTTTTTTAGTTCGGCATAGATGTTTCCAGCTTCACGAAGAGCTTTTTTAAGAGGTGCAATGTCAGACATTTGAGAACCAATATGAAAATGAATCATATTTAGATAGTCTAAAAGATTTGCTTCTCTAAGAAGTGTGATTGCTTCTATTATCTCTGTTGAAGTCAATCCAAACTTTGCATCCATACCTCCACTCTTAGCCCAAATACCGCTACCTGCGCTATGAAGTCTTACTCTGATGCCGATATTTGGAACTTTTAAATTACACTCATTTGCTACTTCTATGATAGTCTCTAGCTCTCCCAATCCCTCGATTGTTATCGTGATATTGTGTCCACTTTGAGCTGCCATGAACCCAAGTGTTATCATTTCTTTATCTTTAAAGCCGTTTACAGTTATATTTGCACCAATTGGAGTTTTGCTCATAGCAAGAATTAATTCAGCTTTACTTCCAGCTTCAAGACCATAGTTGAACTGTGCTCCTTGCGCTGTTATAGCTTCAATTGCATGAGGAAACTGATTTACTTTTAGAGGAAAAACAGCGTTAAATGAGCCTTGGTAGTTATTTTGTTGTATTGCTTTATCAAAATAGCTATATAGCGTTCTTATTTGACTCTTTATGAGATGTGGGAACCTAAGTAAAATAGGGCCTCTTACATCATCTGAGCGAATATCTTCAACGATTTGAAGAAGTGAAGGCATACATTTGTAGTTTAATCTGATTTGTCCATCTTCTATTATAAAGTTATTATTTGACCAAATGTCAAGTCCAAAGTTATTCATTTTTCATCCTATATGTGTAATTTTTTATGAAAATATTTATCTATATCAAAATATATTTCACCGCTTCTATTTTTAAAAGTAAGATGTGCTTTGCTTAGCTTACTTATATGGCTAATACCCATAACAGCGAGAACTACTTTCATCCCTTTTATCAAGTTAATATGATAGTTTCCTATCTCTTTTCCCTCTTTTACCACAAGATAAGATGCTCTTTTTTTCTCATCTTGAGTTGCCATTCCAACAGGGCATACATGCGAACCAAAACCAGAACACATTCTAGCACGGATGCAGCCTCCACTCATCATAAAACCTCTTGCAATTCCAATTGCATCAGCACCCATGCACATCGTGATAATCACATCATCAGGTGTTAGTATCTTTCCACTTGCAATGATTTTTATATCTTCTCTTAGGTTGTATTTTCTAAGCATTGTATCTAAGATATAAAGAGCGTTATTTGTAGTTAATCCGACTGATTCCATGAGTTCTAGTGGTGCTGTGGCGCTTCCTCCTTCACCGCTATCTATCGTGATAAAGTCTGGAATATTTCCACCCTTTGATTTTTTTAATGCTATCTCTCTTGCCATATCTTCAACGCTATTTGCGTCAGAGATTACTATCTTAAATCCAACTGGCTTTAAAGATAACTTTTGGAGTATTTCAACAAAATCAAGAAGGTGAGATGTCGTATCTGCATAAGGAAATCTATTTGGAGAGAAGACATCTTTACCCTCTGGAACACCTCTGTAGTACGCAATATCAGCTGTAACTTTAGCACCTGCAAGTTTTCCGCCAGTCTGCTTTGCCCCTTGAGCAATTTTTATCTCAGTCATACGACAAAAGGTCATAACCTTTTTATATTTTTCTGCGTCAAAAGCACCGTGCTCATCTCTTACTCCATAAAGACCAGAGCTCATCTGAAATATCATATTTGCTATATCTTTTGGAGGTTCTTTTGGAAAGCTCTCTAGTGGGGCACTCCAGTTTACGCGAAAGAGCACATGCGAAGCTGTATCGTAGATATAAGTATTTTGAGTTTTTTTATTAAGAAGTATAGTTCTGTATAGTTTCAGTGCAAGTGAACGATTAAATACTTTATTTACAACTTTAAATGCTATCTCGGCGATGAATGAACTTTTAATAATCTCTAAATAATCGCAATCTTTTAAATTTGGTTTATGGGTAAAGAGATGATTTGACGTAAGTGAACCCTCTCCTGTGTTTATAGTTAAGTTTGTAGTGGCTCCTGCAATTGAAAAAGCACGAATAGCTTCAGGACTAAGTGCGCCATCACTCATAGCAGAACGAATAATAGGAGTATGGGAGATGAAAGGAAACTCTCTATCTTTACCAAATACAACTGAAGTATCTTTGCTTACTTCATTGTCATTAAGTACATTTGAAGAGTGTTTTATGATAAATCTTGAACCAGAAAATGGTTGTGAAACTGAAAAAGATTTGTAGTTTGGTACATCTTTTGCCGCCTTATAAACCCAATCAACTTTGTCTTTAGATTCATAAAAAGTCTCATCCGCAAAGTATTGACGAAGAGGCTCTCTAAGAGCTTCAAAAAAGTATCTAAACCTGCCTATCACTGGGTAGTTTATGAGAAGAGCGTGTTTGCGTTGAACGTATTTATCATATATGTATAAAAATATAATACCAGCAATTATAAGTATAATAAAAAACTCAATAAAGTCTATAAAAATACCCCAAACAAAATGAAGCGCATCCAAATTAAAATGCCCCAATTAAGATAGTATTTTCTGTTTTGTCTTCTAAATTTTTTACCCAGATAGTTCCATCTTTAATCTCGTTTGAGCCAATTACTGCGCAATATTTTACATTTGCTTTATCAGCAGCCTTTAGATGGTTCTTAAGATTTTTTGTTTTGTACTCAAGTGTCACAATGTCATCTTTTCTTTTTTTATGTGCGATTTTAACAATCATATCGAGAGCTTCATCGTCCATAGCACCTAGATAATAGCCATCTTTTTTAACCTCTGGCATAACTATAAGCTCCATGAGTCTCTCGATTCCCATAGCAAAACCAACCGCGGGAGTTGGGCGTCCATCTAAAAACTCAACAAGTCTGTCGTATCTTCCGCCACCAGCTATCGCACTTTGGCTTCCTATATTGTCGCTTACAAACTCAAATGCTGTTTTTGAGTAGTAGTCAAGCCCACGAACCAAATTTGTATCTATCTCAAAATCAATACTGTTTTGTGTAAGAATGTTTTTTAGAACAATAAAATCACTCTCACAAGAAGAGCACAAACTATTTATAAGCTTTGGAGCATCTTTGTAAATATCTTGACACTTCTCATTTTTACAATCAAGAACACGTATAGGGTTAGTCGCTACTCTTCTAGTACAATCTTCACAAATCTCATCTTTGAATTTTGTAACAAAATTAACTAAATTCTCTTTATATGGAGGCATACATTCATTACATCCTAGTGAGTTTAACTGAAGTCTGTAGCCAATGCCAAGCTCTTTTAAAATATCACTTGCCATCATAATCATTGAAGCATCTTCATAGACACTTGCCTCGCCAAAACTCTCAACACCAAACTGATGGAACTGTCTTAGACGACCTTTTTGAGGTCTCTCATATCTAAACATAGCTCCATGATAAAAGAAGCGGTGAGTTCCACCAGCACGGTCAAGTTTTTTTTGTACAAATGCACGAACAACTCCAGCAGTTCCCTCGGGACGAAGGCAGACATCGTTATCGCCTTTATCTATAAATTGATACATCTCTTTGCCAACAATATCGCTAGATTCGCCAACAGAGCGTTTAAAAAGAGCAGTCTCTTCCAAGAGTGGAGTTTCAATAAAATGAAAGCCATATCTTTGGGCAACTTTTGTAGCAACGCTTATGAAGTAGGTAAACCTCTCATAATCTTCACTCAAAATATCATTCATTCCTCTTAGCGAACTAATCATCTAAACCCTTTATCCGTAACATAATTTTTAAGTTTGAAAGAATACCATTTTTTTATTTTATATAGGGAATTTTATTTTAAATAAATTTTAATAATAGTATCTTACAGCTATACAGAAAAGTAAATTCAAAAAAGTGAGGATAAAGCCATGATAGAGCTAACAAAGTTGCCTTTTGCGCAAGATGCATTAGAGCCATTTATTTCAAAAGAGACAATAGAGTATCATTATGGTAAACATCATACTGGTTATGTAAATAAGCTTAATGAGCTTATTAAAGATAGTGAGTTTGATAAAATGTCACTATCTGCCATTATACGTGACTCTGATGGAGCTGTATTTAACAATGCTGCTCAGGTATTTAACCACACGTTTTATTGGAACTCGCTTAGTGCAATAAAGTTGAAGCCTAGTAAAAAACTACAAGAGAAGATAGATAGTGATTTTGGCTCTTTAGAGAAGTTAAGAGAGGAGTTTATAAAAGCTGGAACAACACTTTTTGGTTCAGGCTGGGTGTGGCTGTGCAGAGAGCCAAAAGGTATGCTTGTGCTAAAACATACAAGCAATGCGCACACTCCTCTATCTTCAAATCTTATCCCTATTTTTGTTTGTGATGTATGGGAACATGCTTATTATTTGGACTATAAAAATCTACGTCAAAAATATTTAGAGGAGTTTTGGGAACATATAAATTGGGACTTTGCATCACAGACCTACGAAAAAACAGATACTCATCTTTTTATAGGGATAGAGCCTTGTAACGACATACATGACCCATTTTGTCAGGTACTAGATGAGCTTCAAAATCAAGATAGAGTGACTAGTTAAAATAGTTTTTTTTGCGTATAATTGCAAAATATGAACAAAAAGGTTTATGATGCAACAACATGATAGTTTAAAAGCAGATTATAAATTTAGTGAAGAAGAGGCGCGTATCTTAGCGACTCTTCAACCAAAAATGAGTGAGATTTCAGAGAGATTTATAAATGAGTTTTATGACTATATCTGGGGCTTTGGCTCAACTGCAAAATTTCTTAAAAATCAAAAAATTATCGATTATCATAGATCAAAAATAAAGGCATGGTTTGTAAATCTTTTTTGTGGAAAATATGATTTGCAATATTTTATGTATCTTTACAAAATAGGTGAGATACATGTAAGAATAGGGCTTCCAACACACTATGTTAATTCAGCTTTTACTTTTGTAAGAACATTTATAATAAAGAGTATACAAGAGAGTGTGGAGGATGAAGAGAGTCGTTTAATAGCAATAAAAGCAGCTGAAAAGATTGTGGATATAAACCTTGATACACTTACTAGCTCATACAGAGAAGAGGAGCTAAGTAAGTTTTTATCACTATCTAAATTTGAAAAGACAATTTTAGGCGGACTCAAAAAATTTAACTCTTATATAAACTTCTTTTTGGCTGGTTCACTGGCTCTTGTTGCCTTTTTTGCTATTGGACTTTTTTCTTATGATATTTATCTTCTATTTTTCTCAGATATAGGAATAGAGAAGGGGATTTTAACAGTTCTTGGAAGTTTACTTGTTTTATGGGCGGCGATTGAGCTTATACATGAGGAGATAAACCATCTTCAAGGCAAAGGTTTTGCGATAGGTGCATTTATAATGTTGGCTATGGCAGCGCTAATTAGAAAAATTCTTATCTATTCTCTCTCATCAGAAAAAGGAAATGAGCTCTTAATAATAGGTGCCGTAATTGTATCTTTAGCAGTTGCTTACTGGCTTGTAAACGTTAAAAACAAAGCCCCTCTTTAGTACCAATAAAGAGGATAGTGTCTTTGTGTATTAGTTGACATATTATTTACCACAAGAGCAATAATAAGCATAATAATAACTCCTAATCCAATCGGAGTAAATGGGTATAACCATCCAAGTGATTGAATATGCTCACTACCAATGACATACAAAAGAGCCGTTGCACCTCCAGGAGGGTGCATAGTTAAAGTAAGATGCATTGCTAAAACCGAGAGAGCCACACTAAGAGAGCATAAAAGCTCTATACTTAATACATCACCAAACATTTTCACTAAAAATACTGCTATAAAAGCAGATATAACATGCCCACCGATTAGATTTCTTGGCTGTGAAAAATGCACCTCTGGAGCTCCATATATCAAAACTGCAGATGCTCCAAATGAGCCAAGAAGAAAGAAACTATCTTTTGCTGAGAAAAAATTGCTAAAAATAGACATTACGTATATACCTATAAATGCGCCTACAACAGACCAAACTATTTTACTAAATGGTTTACGAGAAGGACGTATGTCTTTAGATCTCATTCTGTTGAAGTAGTTTCTAAGACGCATCTAATCTCCATTTGCATATAACAATAACGAATAATAGAGATTTTTTTAATTACAATAGTTGATATATATCAACATTGTAAAAGAAAGAAAGATAGTTTAGATATTTATATTTCTTAATATCTCTTGTGTGATAGAATCAATATCTTTAGTTGCATCAACGATGACAAGCTCTATATTTAGGAGCTTTGAGGCCTCTATGATGGCTTCTTGAATACTCAATAGATACTCTTCACCTCTTAGCTCAATTCCATCTAGTTTTTTTTGTGAGAGTCTAAATGACAGCTCTTCTTTTGTTAGTTTAAGTAGAAAAACTTTTTGTGGATATATACCGCCAGTTGCAAATCTATTTAAGTGAACTATAGCAGTTTCACTTATCTCGCCTTGAACTAAAGCATAAGCAACCCCACTTATTATACTTCTGTCGGAGATAATAAGTTTGCCTAGATTTGGCTCAATTACCTCTTTTATATGTTCCGCTCTATCAGCTAAAAAGAGCAAAAACTCAGCTTTTTTACTCTTTGTTTTTGCACCAAGAACTATCTCTCTAATCTCTTTTCCAGCTTCTGTACCACCTGGCTCTTTAGTTATGATTGCATCACCAAAATACGCTTTTAGCTTCTCTATCTGGGTGCTTTTTCCAGCAGTATCAATTCCTTCTATTGCAATATACATGATTTTTTATTCCCTATAATTTTTTGAACTTCTTTTGGTACTAAATGCTCTGTTTTTGCGTTAAATTTGAGAAGATTTCTAACAATAGAAGAGCTTATAAAAGCGTGTTGAAGTTTTGGCATAAGATATACAGTCTCGATAGCGTCATCCAAAGAGTTATTTAAGTATCCAAGTTGAAGTTCATATTCAAAGTCGCTAACAGCACGAAGACCACGAATCAAAACAGTGGCATCGTGAGTTTTTGCAAGTTCCACAGTTAAGTTATCAAAACCTACAACAGTTACATTTTTTAGACCGATAAGGGCGGCTTCTACCATCTCTATGCGCTCATTTAATGTGTACATAGGCTTTTTATCAGCAGAGAGAGCGATAGCAACTATCACTTCATCAAAAAGATTTAATGCTCGTTCTATTATGTCAAAATGCCCATTTGTTATTGGATCAAAAGTGCCTGGATATAGTGCTATTTTTTTCATTATTCCCATCTTTTGTAGAGGTTGTTTTCAACACCAAGTAAGTCAAACCACTTGCCGATGATAAAATTTTCCATATCATCGAGCGTTTGTTGTTCTGAGTAGTAAGCCATGATTGGAGGGGCAATTATTACTCCTAGTGTTGAGAGTTTGTGCATATTTTCTAACGCTATCGCAGAAAAAGGCATCTCACGAGGAGCTAAAATGAGTTGCTTACGCTCTTTTATTATGACACTTGCACATCGTGTGACTAAATTGTCAGCTATACCACATGCGATTTTAGCAAGAGTATTCATGCTGCACGGCGCTATAATCATAGCATCAACACCAAATGAGCCAGAAGCGATACTTGAAGCTATATTTTCATTTTCATGCATTGTGATATGCAACTCTTTATCTAAAACAACTTCTGCATGTTGTGTCATGATAAAGTGCTTCTCTATCTCTAATGGGAGAAGTTTAAGAATTTTCATACCTAAATTTACTCCACTAGCACCACTTGAGGCTACTACAATTTTTCTATTTTTCACTCTATCTCCGCCGTGTTACTACCTGTAACTCTTACTTTTAAAATTTTCCCATTGCTGCTTTGAACTTTTATTATATCATTTACTTTAGCGTCTTTTAGAGCTTTTGCACTAAAATTTATTACCATGCCATCCTTGAGTAGCGTAACATTAACAATAGCATCTCTCTTGAGTGCATCTGCTATTTCTACATCCCTTATGGTTAATATCATATCTTTTGGAATATGTCGCTTTGCTTGAAGAGATGTTTTATTGATATTTTGAAGCGGTTTGTCTCTAAATTTTTCTAGTCTAACGCTCTTTTTTATGGTGTTTGATGGAGATAGATTTGTATCTTTTTTTAGACTGTTTCTGCTCTTGTAAACTTCAACATCGGCAATTATGTTGTAGTCAAAAAAAAGCTTTTTGTTCTCTGCAGTTTTTATACTGATAACGCCATCCTTTGATAAAAAGTCATCATCTCTCATCTGTATAGTATAAACTTCAGGAATTGATGACAAATAGCCTCTTGGAGCTACGTGTATGGATTTTATCTCTACATTTTCATAGTTTTTTTTGTAATACTCTTCTATTTTTTGCTCTATTTTTGATGTATTAACTGGACTTTTTAAGATGAAGTTTATATAGCTACTATTAGCTGTGTAGTTTTTGTAACCATATTTTGAGAGTAATTTTATAAACTCTTTTGATTTTATTTTTTGAGAATATCTGTTTTCTTCTATTTTTAGAATTGAGGCATCATTTTTTACATATGGGATAATTGTTGAGAGTTTTACATCCTTACTATCAACATAGTAGACCTCTTCAAGTGCGTTGTCCGCGTAAATATTTGATAGTATTAAAGATAGAAACAGTATTTTGCTAAACATAAAATAGACTCTTTGGTAATTAAGTTTTTTTGTATTTTAGCATATAAAAGAGGAGTGGTACCAGTGGGCGGACTCGAACCGCCACATATTTCTATACCTGATTTTGAATCAGGCGTGTCTACCATTTCACCACACTGGCTTTGAGCGAAATAATAGTGACTTCTAACTTAAAGGATTGTGAAATCAAGTCAAAATATTTTTTATTTAGCCGATATAAGAGAGATGGAACTTATGTTGCTTTATATAAAACAGTTATAGAGTGTGGCAGAGATAAACTGGAGGTCAGAAGATGAGAGTTACTAGCAATATGTATTATAAAAATGTATTTGGCGAGAGCAATTCACGCTTGAGTCAGAGCCTTTTTGATGTAAATAAGCAGATAGCCTCTGGAATCAAAATTCAATACGCTCAAGAAGATATAAGAACTTTTACTGAAACTATGAGACTTGACAATGAAATCACAACATTAGACCAGAGCAAAAACAGTATAACAAATGCTTTAAAATTTTCAAATCAGACAGATTCAGTTTTAAATGAATTTTCATTATCTATGGACAGAATGAAAACTCTTCTCATAAATGCTTCAAACGCTGCAAATAGCGAGACGTCACTTGACGCTATCTCTCAGGAGCTCAGAGGGCTGGAAGATCATCTTAAAAATTTGGCAAATACATCTATAAATGGTCAATATTTATTCTCAGGTTCGGCTATTGATACGAAACCGATTTCTGATGATGGCTCGTATAATGGGAACGCTGCTTTACTTAAGGCTTTTGGTGGTTCAGGTATATCACAGCAATATAATATAAATGGTCAGGAGTTATTTCTCGGAGAAGAAAAAAGTACCAAGAGAGAGATAACATCAAATGTTGTGCAGACAAATTTAACAAAAAAATATCCAGACTTTTTAGACACAACGGTAACTGGAACAACTACTCCAATTACAAGCAGTGATACAATTAGAGATTTAATGGGAGATACTGATAATCTCTCTGATGGAATTACTCCAAAACACTTTTTTTATGCAAACGGAGTAAGAAGTGATGGCAGCTCTTTTAAAGAAAAGTTTGCGATGGGTGATAATGATAAGATAAGTGACTTGTTAGTTAAGATTGGCGATTTTTATGGAAACACTCCAGAAGTAAGTGTTGTAAATGTATCTATGAACGCATACGGAGAGATAGTTGTTGAGGATAAAATGAAAGGCTCTAGTAAGATAGATTTTCATATGGTTGGCGCAACTGATTTTGAAAATGGCGGAACAGCCCTCGATGCCGCAGATGTTACAAATATAAATGCATTAAATGGCGGAGAGACAAATTTTGATAATATAATCCTAGGAATCTCAACTGCTGCAAATCCAAATTTGCATGTTAAAAATTTTGTTAAATCAGATTTTGCACCGACTCAATCTTTTGCAACAACAATCCCGAGTATAGAGTTTTCTATGGATGGGGCTGTTTTAGCTGTAGATACTCTCTCTATCACAATTGATAACGGAGACTCTACGACTACTACAATAACGCAACCTTTTAATACAGATGCGGCTACTACTTATGAAGATTTAAAGAACCAGATTGAATCTTTGGGAGATTTTTTAGTAAATATTAATGGAAATACTATTGAGCTAGTCACTACACCTCAGGGGATAACTGATGGTGTGTTTATTGATACAAACTTAGCAAATGACAATGTGGGCATAACTACAACAACGACTACATCTTCTAAGAGTGTTTTATCTGATATTCAAAACACACTTTATGATAATACAGCATTTACAAAAGATGGTGCAAAAGTTACTTCTAATGTATCTCAAATCATTAAAGGTACAAATGTTTTTGCAACATCTTCAACAAAACTATCAGAAGTAGCAGACCTGACTCAAGGAACTTCTGGCACACTAGATGGAACCTCTTTTGTTATGGAGGGCAAAGATATAAATGGAAATTCATATACGGCTCAGATAGATTTGGCAACAGCTGGTTCTACTTTTTCTCTTGATGGCGGGGTAACAAATTATACAATTTATAATATGGGCTCACCTAGAGTAGCAGTAAAAGCTGATGAGATGACATATAAACAACTTAGTGATGTTGTAAATATGGTTGTAACTGGAAATCTTCCTGCCATAACATTACCTGCAACAACAAATACAGACGCAGAGTATGACAGTGCAATAGTAGCTTCTGATTTAAGAGGCAAAACATATTTGACTAATGATGGAAAATTAGAGTTTAGAGAGTTAAATGTAAGCAGTACAAAAGCAACAGTATCTCTTTATGATTCAAGCAGTGGGGACTTTAGTGTTGGCGCAGATGCTTCTGTTATGACTTTTAACAGCAATAACGCACTAACAGTAAGCGATCCTAAAACTGACTTTTTCAAAACTATTGATGAGATAATAAGTTCAGTCGAGAATTATAAACTCTACCCAGATAGTAGCTCTGGAGATGTGAGAAGTATGGGAACCGAGAATGCTATTGCGATGATTGATGATTTAAAAGAGCATATTGGCAAATCTCACTCTCAAGTTGGGGCACAATCAAATACGCTTACAAAGTCGTTAGAGAGAGTAGAGATGCTTAAGATGAGCTCCATAGAGCTTAGATCTTCTGTAATTGATACTGATTTGGCAGAAGCATCACTTACTTTAGCCCAATTAAATACTAATTATCAGGCGATGCTCTCAACTGTAAGTAAAATTTCTAAACTAAGCTTGGTTAACTACCTCTAAAAATAGGCTTTATGGAACACTTTTAGCTATAATTCTTTTTTATTTTATGCTTAAAATATTATAGCAAAAAGGAAGTTTTGGTTTGAAAGATACTCTATTTATACTCTGTTTTGGTCTTCTTATATATTTTGGATTTGCTACAATCTTTGGAGATACCGCTTTAATGGGAAGCTATGGCGCTATCTTCGCTTCATATAATCATAAATATTTTGGCTATATCTCTTACATATATATATTTGCTTCGATGGTTCCTCTCTATATTTTTTATAAACAGATCAAATTTAACAGCAGAGTAGTAGAGCTAACTCTCGCCTCTTTTTTAATTTTCTTTGCATTTTTACTTGCACAAGCACTTCTGGTAACAAATGAGCTAAGAGGAGAGATTGTTGGTGATTTTGTTGACTTTCTATCCCCATTTATAGGGCTTTTTGGTCTTTGGGTTTTTTGGTTTATTATCACAATCTTGTCTATGGTAATCATTTTTGATAAAAGCGCTCATGAGATGGTGGATGCACTATATGCAAATTTTAAAAAATTAACTATTCAAAGTAGAGAAAAAAGCATAAAAAAACCATCTGAGTCTAAAGCTAAAAGCGACAATATTGCTAAATTATATGCAACTGCTAAAGATGAAAAAATGGAACAAAAAGCCAAAGAAGAGATTGTGCAAAATTATGAGGAGCAGAGTTTTGAGCCAGAAGTGGAGCAAGAGATAGATAAGCCTACTTATATTAGAAACGAGCAACCTCTCGATACAAAAGAGAGCAAAAAACCAAAAGAACACAATATTTTAGAGCTAGTGCATGAGATAAAAGAGCAAAAAAACACGATAGTTGTAGATGAACTAGAAGAGAATGCAAAGCTCTTGGCTACTATCGAAAAAGGAAGTGTTGAAAAGCCAAAGAACTTTAAACTCCCCTCTGTTGAGTTTTTGCAAAAACCAAACAACAAAGCTCACAGTGTTGATGAGAGCGAACTTGATGGAAAAATAAAATTTCTTATAGAGAAATTAGCACATTTTAAAATAGATGGTGATGTTGTAAGAACTTATGCTGGGCCAGTTGTTTCCACTTTTGAGTTTAAACCTGCTGCAAATGTTAAAGTCTCTAGAATTTTAAATCTTCAAGATGACTTAGCAATGGCTCTAAGTGCTGAAACTATCCGTATTCAAGCACCAATCCCTGGAAAAGATGTAGTAGGAATTGAGATTCCAAACGAGAAGATTGATACTATCTACTTACGAGAACTGATTGATAGCAAACTTTTTCAAGAGTCATCTTCTCCACTTACTATCGTCTTGGGTAAAGACATAGTTGGCAAACCATTTATAACAGACCTCAAAAAACTCCCGCATCTTCTTATAGCTGGAACAACGGGAAGTGGTAAGAGTGTCGGTATAAATGCGATGATACTCTCTCTTTTATATAAAAATTCGCCAGACCAGCTTAGACTTCTTATGATAGACCCAAAGATGCTAGAGTTCTCTATCTATAATGATATTCCGCATCTACTAACCCCAGTCATTACAAAAGCAAAACAGGCTATTGTAGCACTAAATAACATGGTTCATGAGATGGAGAGACGCTACGCTTTGATGAGTGAGAACAGAACAAAAAATATAGAGAGCTATAACGATAAAGTTAAAAAAGAGGGTGGAGAGCATCTTCCATACATAGTTGTTATCATAGATGAGTTGGCAGATTTGATGATGACAAGCGGTAAAGATGTAGAAATATCCATAGCAAGACTTGCTCAAATGGCAAGAGCTTCAGGGATTCACTTAGTTGTAGCAACGCAAAGACCATCGGTTGATGTCGTAACTGGACTAATTAAAGCAAATCTTCCATCTCGTATATCTTACAGAGTAGGGCAGAAAGTTGATAGTAAAATCATACTAGACCAACAAGGCGCGGAGTCACTCTTAGGTAAAGGCGATATGCTCTTTACTCCTCCAGGTTCAACTGGACTCGTGCGTCTTCATGCACCATGGAGCACCGAAGAGGAGATAGAAAAAATCGTTGATTTTATAAAATCTCAAAGAGCTCCAAACTATGACAAGAGCTTTTTGGTAGAGGAGAATGAAAACAGCTACTCATCAAATGAGAGTTACGAAGAGCTTGACCCAATGTTTGATGAGGCTAAAAATGTAGTACTTAGTGATAGAAAAACATCTATCTCATATCTTCAAAGAAAACTACAAATCGGCTATAACAAATCTGCAAGATTGATAGAACAGCTTGAAAATGAGGGTATCTTATCTGCTCCTAACTCAAAAGGGATGCGTGATATTTTATAATGGCAAAAATATACTTTGTCTTTACAAAATTACAAAACTCTTTTAACGTGTATGTTAAAAATTTAGAAGAACTCACAGTTGAACAGATAAAAAGCATAGAAGCATTTGTTAGTCTCAGAAGAGGCTTTTTTGATTTTAATACATACACATTTTCAATCCCAAAAAGAGTTGAATTTATAGAGTTTAAAACTCTGATGGAGACTATTTTTACAAATTTAATCTGTGAAGAGATTATTTTTAAAACCCCACAAATGAGCAAAGTTGAGTATGGAAAATACAAAGGGATGCTCTACTGCGATTTACCAGATGTCTATCTTCTATGGCTAAAAAGTAACTATCATGGAAAAGATAGAGAGATTATTGAGGCAGAATTAAAATCAAGAGATTTATAAAGTTACTATATGAAACATATTTTAAATAAAATATAGAGAATTTGTTTACTATGGTAACACTATGTTTTTTGTGTTTCTTTATTTAGTTACAATCTTACTAAATTTTAAAACAGAGGAATAATGATGTCATTTATTGAAGATTATAAAGCACATATAGCAGAAAGAGAAACCCTTGGAGTCCCACCACTACCATTAAATGCTGAGCAAACTGTTGCTTTAGTAGAGATGATAAAAGATAAAGTGGGCGATATGGCTCAAAATGTAGATCTTCTTACAAATCGTGTATCACCAGGTGTTGATGACGCTGCGTATGTAAAAGCTGCATTTTTAAATGATATTGCTTCAGAGAAGATTAGCATAGCTGAGATTTCAGCTCCTCGTGCAGTTGAGATGATGGGAATGATGCTTGGCGGATACAATGTTAAACCACAAGTAGATGCACTGACTTCTAAAAATATTGCGGTTGTTGAAGCTGCAAAAGAGGCGCTTAAGCATACTCTACTTGTTTATGATGCTTTTAATGACGTAGAAGAACTTTATAAAGCTGGAAACACTCATGCAGCTGAAGTTATAAAATCATGGGCAGATGCTGAGTGGTTTACATCAAAACCAGCATTAGCAGAAAAAATGACTCTGACAGTATTTAAAGTAGCTGGAGAGACAAATACGGATGACCTCTCACCAGCTTCTGAAGCGTTTACTCGTTCAGATATTCCACTACATGCAAACTCTATGCTTGTTGCTAAGATGGATAATCCTATCGAGAGTATCAAAAAGCTAAAAGAAAAAGGCAATCCAATCGCTTACGTTGGTGATGTTGTTGGAACTGGAAGCTCAAGAAAATCTGGTGTAAACTCTGTTCAGTGGCACATGGGTGAAGATATTCCAGGTGTTCCAAATAAGCGTACTGGCGGTGTTGTTCTTGGAAGCATTATCGCTCCAATCTTCTTTGCTACATGTGAAGATTCAGGCGCATTGCCACTTGAGCTTGATGTATCTGAAATGGAAACAGGCGATGTAATTACTATCTATCCATATAAGGGTGAAGCTCACAAAGATGGCAAATGTATCGCTACTTTTAAACTAAATCCTAACACTATTACTGATGAAGTACGTGCTGGTGGACGTATTCCGTTGATTATCGGTCGTGGCTTAACTTCTAAAGCTCGTGGCGTTCTTGGTCTTGGTGCATCTGATAAATTTTTAACGGCTGAACAGCCAGCTGATAGCGGTAAAGGTTATACTCTAGCTCAAAAGATGGTTGGTCGTGCATGTGGCATGAGCGGTGTTCGCCCAGGAATGTACGTAGAGCCTGAAACATCTACAGTTGGTTCTCAAGATACAACAGGACCAATGACAAGGGATGAGATAGTAGAACTTGCAGCTCTTGGCTTCTCTGCTGATTTAGTTATGCAGTCATTTTGTCACACAGCAGCGTATCCTAAGCCATCAGACATTGTAATGCACCACACGCTACCAGACTTTATCTCTAAGCGTTCAGGTGTCGCTCTCCGCCCAGGCGATGGAGTTATTCACTCTTGGTTAAACAGAATGGTTCTTCCAGATACTGTTGGAACTGGTGCTGATAGCCATACACGTTTCCCAATTGGTATATCTTTCCCTGGTGGTTCAGGAATAGTTGCGTTTGCTGGTGTAACAGGCTCTATGCCTCTTACTATGCCAGAATCTGTTCTTGTTCGCTTTAAAGGAGAACTACAACCTGGGATAACTCTTCGTGACCTAGTAAATGCTATTCCTCATCAAGCGATAAAAGAGGGTCTTTTAACTGTTGAGAAAAAGGGTAAGAAAAACATATTTGCTGGTCGTATCATGGAGATAGAAGGTATGCCAGATATGAAGTGTGAACAAGCTTTTGAGCTCTCAGATGCATCTGCTGAGAGAAGTGCAGCTGCTTGTACGGTTTTACTAAATGAAGAGCCAGTAATTGAGTACCTAAAATCAAATGTAACTCTTTTAGAGTCTATGATTGAAGCTGGATACGAGGACAAACGTACTTTAGAGCGCCGTATAGGTAAGATGAAAGAGTGGTTAGCATCTCCATCACTTATGAAACCAGATGCTGATGCAGAGTATGCAGCGGTAATTGAGATAGATTTAAACATGATTACAGAGCCTATTTTAGCTTGTCCAAATGATCCAGATGATGTTGCAACTCTTAGTGAAGTTCTTGCATCTTCTCGTCCTACAAAAATTGACGAAGTATTTGTTGGCTCATGTATGACAAATATCGGTCACTATCGTGCTTTAGGCGAAGTTTTAAAAGGCGAGGGTAAAGTTCCAACAACTCTTTGGGTATGTCCTCCAACAAAAATGGACGAGAAACAACTAATTGAAGATGGTTACTATATAACTTTTGGTGAGTCTGGTGCTAGAACTGAAATCCCAGGATGTTCACTATGTATGGGTAATCAAGCAAGAGTTGCTGATGATGCGGTTGTATTTTCAACTTCAACTCGTAACTTTGATAACCGTTTAGGAAAAGGCGCTCAAGTTTATCTTGGTTCTGCTGAGTTAGCTGCAGTGTGCTCTATACTTGGACGTATTCCAACTAAAGCTGAGTACTTAGAAAAAACTAAAAAAATTATTGGTAAAGAGAGTGAGATATACAAATATCTTAACTTTAATCTTATTAAAGATTATAAATTATAATCTTCATAGCGCAGATACATCTTCTGCGCTACTAAAAAATATACCTCTCATTATTAAGTAACAACACTCTTTTTATCTTCTTTTGTTAAAATATCTAAAATATTACATATCGGATTTTATTAAAAATGCAAAAAATATATAAATTTATCATTTTAATTCTCTTTTTAATTGGCGGAACACTTTTCTTATTCAACAACTTTATAAGCAACTACAACAGTGAAATAGAAAAAACAAAATATAAAATTAATGGTATCGAGGTTGCTCAAAAAGTCCAAAGATTTATACTTAAAATTCAAAAACTAAGAGGATATAGCCAATTTGATCAATTTTCTGTAAACGAGACAGAATATAACAATATACTAAGCAGTGTTGATATAATTAAGAGTGATGTTAAAAAAGATATTCAAGAGATAAAGGCTCTCAGAGAGTTATATCCAGCACTTTATGATAACGATTATGACTATGTTATGGATGAAATTAAAAATATAATAGATGCTTCATCGCAAGATAAAACTATTCTTTATGAAAAATACACACACAGTATTGAAGAGCTAAAAGAGAAGGTTTACTACCTTGGTTTTAAATCAAAACTACTCTTAGAATCTGATGGTGACAAATACTTTTTTGTAGAAATTATGCTTAAGCATCTGCCAAATCTCATAGAAGTTGTAGGAAAAATCAGAGCAAAAACAAGCAAGGCGATTTTGGATAACTCTACTGACAATGATCTTTTATACTCTATTAAAAACAATTGTCTATTGTGTGAAGAACATATAAAACAGATATATAAAACAATAAATGAGATACATGATAATGTTGAAAAAACAAGACTTTTAGCACTTCTTGAAAATATAAGCAGTGAAACAAAAAAAATGCAGGAGTACGTTAAAAATACAGTTCTTTTGCATGATGCAAATATTGAGGCTTTAGAGTTTTTTAAAATATCAACTAGCGTCATTGATAAAATGTTTACGCTATATACAACAGATGCAGAATTTTTAAATCAAAAATTAAATCAAAAATTAAATGAGCTTGAAAAAACAAAATTTTATGGAGTTATAATAGGAGCTTTTGTAGTTCTGCTTATATTTATAACGATTGCCTCTATGGTAAGAAGCTATATGCTTTATGCAAGAAGTGAAAATAAGATAAAAAATAATTTAACATCAATAATAAACCTTAAAAATGATTTAGAAAAATGCAAAACAATCGAAGAGATTGCATCATCATCTCTTTACTTTTTTGCAAATAAATTTGATGTTGTTCAGGGTGCAATTTATCTATTTAATGAAGAAAATAATAAACTCTACATTGCTTCATCTTATGCTACAAATGAAATGAAACCTATAGTAGAGCTTGGAGAAGGGCTTATTGGAGAAGTTGCAATACAAAAAAAGAGTATTCATACGGAATTGAGCGATACTAAAAAAGCAAATTTTCGTATGGAAGAAATAACGGTTGAACCATCAAGTATCTGTACGATACCACTTATAAGTTATGAGAAAATATTTGGTGTTCTTCAACTAGGTTTTATTCAAAAACATGAAATAATACATAACGAAGATTTTGCATATTTTATAGATATGATCATAGGTTTTTTACGTGATGCAAAATATTTAGATACAAGTAAACAATATATAGAATTGATAGACAAATATGTAATCACATCAAAAACAAACAAAAATGGAGTCATAACAAATGTAAGTGATGCCTTTACTAAAATATCAGGATATTCAAAAAAAGAGATTGTAGGAAAATCACACTCCATTGTTGCACATCCAGATACGCCAAAAGAGCTCTATAAAAACATGTGGGAGACAATTCTTGCAGGTAAAATATACAAAGGTGAGATAAAGAACTTAAATAAGAGTGGAGCAGAGTACTGGATAGAGACTACAATAACTCCAAAAATAGATAAATATGACAATATTTTGGGCTTCTCGGCGATTATAAGAGATATCACAGATAAAAAAAGGATTGAGGAGTACTCAATTACTGACGCATTAACTGGGCTATATAATAGACGTTTTTTTGATACAAATTTCACTAAAGAGCATAACATATCAAAAAGAGATAATAAAAATTTAGTTTTATTGATTGTAGATATTGACTACTTCAAGCAGTATAATGACCATTATGGACATCAAAAGGGCGACGAGATACTAAAAGCAGTCTCATTGGCTATGAAGTCTTTATTTAAAAGAGCAAATGATTATGTGTATAGACTAGGAGGAGAGGAGTTTGCCATATCTTTTTACGCAAACAATAAAGAAAGCGCAATAGACAGAGCAGACTCTCTGCGTAAAAATATAGAAGATTTAAAAATAGAACATACATCTAGTAAAATCTCAAGCTATCTCTCTGTATCTATTGGCATCTCCTTCATACCAAAAGAGTGCTCAATGGAAGATGATGAGATATATAAGATTACAGATAAGGCGCTATATAAGGCTAAAAATATGGGGAGAAATAGAGTTGAAGAAGCATCTCTTAATCTCTTATGATATCAAATTCTAAAGGATAAAGAGGAGTAAATAGACTCTTATTTATTGATTGATTCTGTTTTTGATTTTTAAAGATAATTGTAACTCTGTTTTCAAACTCATCAAGATACGAGATAGATTCTATTAGATTGTCATTTTTCTTTATCTTAAAGAGTGTCTCTCCGTATGTAGCTGTATAGTTATCTTTTGAACTCTCTTTTGCATTTGCTATCATCTTAAAAAAGTCAAAATTTGATTCAATTTTTCTAATTACTACCTGCTCAATCTCGGGCTCAACAATAGTTACTTCATAATCGTTAATATAAACCTCTTTTTTTACAGGTTTAAAATAACTCCATCTCGCATTTTGTGGTTTAGTTGCCAATATATGACCATTGTAGCTGATTGTTTTATCTTTATCATCTGTAATGCTCTGAACAAAATCTGCATCAAATGAGACGATAGTATCCAAAGAGGCAAAGAGTTCAGCAGTAATGAAAAGTGCTATAAAAAATGGTTTCATTTTTATCCTTTATTTCTAAAAATTATATCTTAGTGACTGTTTACATATTATTTAATATACCTAGAAAAAAGAATGATTTCTTCGTTTATGCAATTTCTAATTATATGTATGATAAAATAAAAATAATTTCAATGATAGGTGCCTATTTCAGGCATTTATCTATAATAAGGTTGCGAATGCTACAAGCATTAATGGGTAAGATTTTTGGTACTACAAATGATAGAGAACTAAAAAGATACAATCAAATAGTAAGTAAAATAAATAACTTAGAGAGCAAATACAAAGCTCTTAGTGATGATGCGTTGAAAAGTGCGTTTAATGAGATAAAAGAGAGTGTTTTATCTGGCGCTAAAAATATAGATAACGTTTTGGTTGAATCTTTTGCTATTACAAGAGAAGCTAGTGTTAGAGTATTAAACATGAGACATTTTGATGTTCAGCTTATTGGTGGAATAGTTCTGCATGAGGGCAAGATTGCTGAGATGAAAACAGGGGAGGGGAAGACTCTTGTAGCTACTCTTCCAATAGTTCTAAATGCCATTAGTGGCAAAGGTGTTCATCTCGTAACCGTCAATGACTATCTTGCCTCAAGAGATGGTAATGAAATGCGCCCATTATATGAATTTTTAGGCTTTAGCGTTGGTGTTATCTTAGAAAATATGAATGACCCTGCTATAAAAAGAGAAGTTTACGGCGCAGATATTACATATGGAACAAATAATGAGTTTGGATTTGATTATCTAAGAGACAATATGAGTTACTCTCGTGAGAACATGGTTCAAAGAGGACACAATTTTGTTATCGTTGATGAAGTTGACAGTATCTTGATTGATGAAGCAAGAACCCCGCTAATTATTTCTGGACCTACAAACAGAACACTCAGAGATTTTAAAGATGCGAACGACATAGCTCTTAAGCTATTAAAAGATGAACATTTTAGCGTAGATGAAAAAGATAAAACAGTTCTTTTAACAGAAGATGGTATTACAAGAGCAGAAGAACTTTTTAAAGTTGAAAATCTTTATAGCCCAGAAAATGCTTCATTGTCTCATATACTCGATCAAGCCCTAAAAGCAAACTATCTTTTTGAAAAAGATGTTGATTATGTTGTAAATAATGGCGAAGTTGTAATAGTAGATGAGTTTACAGGGCGCTTAAGCGAGGGTCGCCGTTTCTCAGAAGGTCTTCATCAAGCACTAGAAGCAAAAGAGAATGTAGAGATAAAAGAAGAGACTCAAACACTGGCTGATATTACATTTCAAAACTACTTTAGAATGTACAACAAACTAGCGGGTATGACAGGAACAGCACAAACAGAAGCTTCAGAATTTGCACAAATCTACTCTTTAGATGTTATCTCAATACCTACAAATATACCTATTTCAAGAAAAGATTTAAATGACTTGATTTATAAAACAGAAAAAGAGAAGTTTGAAGCAGTTATAAATACTATTAAAAAACTCTCATCTACTGGTCAGCCTATTCTTATAGGAACAGCATCTATAGAGAAGTCAGAGGCGCTACATGAGGTGCTTAAAAAAGAAAAAATTGCACATACTGTTTTAAATGCTAAAAATCATGCGCAAGAGGGTGAAATCATCAAAAATGCTGGTGCAAAAGGTGCTGTAACTATTGCTACTAATATGGCTGGACGTGGTGTTGACATCAAAGTGAATGATGAAGTAAAAGCTCTTGGCGGTCTCTATATTATAGGTACAGAACGTCATGAAAACAGAAGAATTGATAATCAACTTCGTGGAAGAAGTGGTCGCCAAGGAGATAATGGAACGACACAATTTTATCTCTCATTAGAAGATTCTCTTCTGCGTATATTTGGAAGTGATAAGATTAAGAGTATCATGGAGAGACTTGGTGTTGAAGATGGAGAGTATATAGAGTCAAAAATGGTAACACGTGCAGTTGAGAAAGCTCAGAAAAAAGTTGAAAACATGCACTATGAGGGTAGAAAACATATCGTTGAATATGACGATGTTGCAAATGAGCAGAGAAAAATCGTATATAAATTTAGAAATCAACTACTTGACCCAGAGTTTGATATATCTGTAAAAGTTAATGATATTAGAGTTGAGTATGTAGCTCATCTTTTAGCTAATGCTTCTATCTTTAACGGTGGAATAAAAGAGGACTTTAATCTAGAAAAACTATTTAAGCTTCTTCACGAAGAGATAAATTTAGAGCTAAATCCAGATGATTTTACATCTTACGAGTATGAAGAATTGTTAGATGCCCTAACACAAAAGATTAAAAGCAACTATGATAAAAAAATGGGTGTACTTGATGCATCTATTTGCAGTGAAATAGAGAGAGAACTATACTTAAAAGAGCTAGACAATGCATGGAGAGAACATCTTTATGCTATGGATAATATGAAAACAGGTATAAGACTGCGTGCTTATAACCAAAAAGACCCACTTGTTGAGTATAAAAAAGAGAGTTTCAACCTCTTTACAGAGCTTGTTGAAGATATAAAATTTAACACTATAAAAACTCTTCAGATTATTCAATTTAGAGTACAGGACCCAGAAGAAGAGGCGAGAGAAGTAGCCCAGAAACTAGAGCTACAAAGAAAGATAAATGAAGCTGCAATCCAATTTAATCATTATCAAAATGAATTAGAAAATGAGAGTAAAAAAATATCTAGAAATGATCTTTGCCCTTGTGGAAGCGGAAAAAAATACAAACTTTGCTGCGGTAAAAGTGGTCCAAAAAAAGGTATGTTTGCTTCTTGAAAACATCAATAGTCCCATATTTAGTAAAAAGATTTTTACGATTTGACAATGAACAGCCTTTTATATTTCTATCTGCTCTTTTAGCATTTTTGGGAATATCTCTTGGCGTTATGGTTCTTTTAATAGCAATGGCTCTTATGAATGGATTTGATAATGAGTTTAAAAAAAAGCTAACCATTATGAACTATCCACTAACTATAACTCCTAAATTTTATGGTGCTGTTAATGAAGACCTGCTTCTTGATTTAGAGATTAAATTTCCAAACTTGAGCTTTAGCCCTTACGTTCAATCTGCAATTATGGCTAGAAGTGGCTCTAGACTTGAGGGTGGATACCTATTTGGTGTTGATTTTAAGAGTGAAGTAAAAGTAAATAGTGTATTAAAAGAGGCAATAAAAGATCAGAGTTTTGATAAATTTGATGTTCTTATTGGTAAAACATTAAAAGATGAATTTGCACTCTCAAATGATGATAAATTAATGTATATCTTTACTCATGTAGAGCCTGGCGGGATGAATGTTACGCCAAAAATTAAAAGATTTACCGTAAAAGGTGTTTTTGACTCTGGGCTATCAGCTTATGACAAGGCATACAACTATACTACAATTGCTTCTCTTCAAGCGATGCTTAACTTGCCAAGTAATCAGTATAGTGGTATTCATGTTTTTTCACAAAATCCACAAGAGGACATTTTAAAACTTAAAGAACATATCTCTCAAAGCGTAAGTATAAAAGGGTGGTGGGAAGATAATGTAAACTTTTTTGCTGCCTTAGAGCTAGAGAAAGCTTCACTATTTATAGTTTTAATGCTTATCATACTCATTGCAGCTATAAATATCATCTCATCTCTTTTGATGACTGTTATGAACAGAAGAAGCGAGATAGCGCTACTGCTCTCTTTAGGCGCTACTCCAGCTGAGATTAAAAAAGTTTTCTTATATCTTGGTATTGTTATAGGTACAAGCGGTATTTTAGCTGGTATTGCTCTTGGAATGAGCGGTTTATGGGTTCTTAGTACTTTTGATATAGTACATCTTCCAAAAGATGTATATCCAACATCAACACTACCACTTGATTTAAGCGTAAAAGATTTTTTATCTATTGTGTTTGGAGCATTTGTAATTGTAATTATCTCATCATTTTATCCTGCAAAAAAAGCAAGTGAAGTAGATATTTTAACTGTTCTTAGAAATGAGTAGAGTTAATTTTTATCCTTGTTATCTTTAAATAATTCAAGAGGATACATAAGCGTTCTCTTGATTATATTATAAGGTGCGACCGCAATATCTTTTGCTAATTGAGTGTTTACATCTGGGTCATCAAGCGCTCCAGTAACTGTTAATGTAGTGGAGACACTCTCTTCTCCAAGTAAAATATGTCCAAGAAGCGGTATCTTTGAGAGAGAACTTCCGATTTGTGTCTTCAAGTTAAGGTCTAAATTGACACTATTTTCTTTTATACTAGCTTCTCCAAATCCCGCAATCTCTATCTCTTTTGACTTTAAGTATATATCACTGATTTTATAGACATCATTTTTAAATTTAAAATTCATGTATGTATTTTTAGCTTCGACTCCATTTTTGTTATATCCTGGGAGGGAAAATGTTACAAGAGATGGAACTGTGTTTACAAAGGCAAGGATATTATTTAAGATTTTGTAATCTAGTATGGTTGTGTCTGTAATGTTTACTGTGCCGCCGTACTCATCCAAAAGTCCATTGATATAAAACTCCATTGAGCCACCTTTAAATTTTGAGAGAGAAAAGAGTTTTTCCATAAATTCATCATTGAAGTTTTCTCCATAAAGATGAAAACCATCATCTTTAAGTAAAAATGTTGCTTTGCCATCTTTATGTCTTAGCTCTGCTGAGAAAATATTGTTTATATACTTAAAATTTATGCTTTGCGATATTACATGTCTGTTCTCACTAAGATAAATATAGCTATCTGTTGCGTTTACATACACGGGAATATTCTCTTTTGTACTCTCTTTTGTAGAGTTTTCATCACTAAATATATTAATGATTTCATTAACATCAACGCCTATATTGTCTGCTTTTATAGTTATCTCATCTTTTATTTTTATATCTATTAGATTATTTATATTTAAAACCGCTTGGCTGCTTTTTGTGTTATATTTTCCATTAACTAGATATTTTTCAATAGGAATATTTTCATCTACAAGAAATTTATGTTCATAGTCCAAATCAAGACTAAATAGTATATTTTCATTATCTTTCTTTTTTTCTACTCTCAATGTTCCATCAACAAGTTTATATTTTTCTAAAAATTTTGAGTTTTTTGAAATCTTATCAAGAGAGTTTAATTGCAATAACCAATTACCATCACTTAATATATACTCTAGTCTATACTCCTTAGAACTTAAGTATATTTTGTTGTTTTTATTTTGAAAAAATAGCTGAGTATTCTTTTCATTTTTAAATACTTCTCCAAAAGTAGAATTTTGTATTGTTGTATTATTCATATCTATAAGACCAAAATTATTCTTGAGATTATAATCCATGCTAACTTTTGATTTTAAAATATCTTTATAATCAAGTGCTAAATTTTTTAGGCTAATAGAGCTATCAGAAATATCAACAAGCATATTGTTTACATTTATCATCTGCTTATCTAAAGCTAAATTTATAGGGCTTTTTGAAGATATAGAAGTTATATCTTTATCATGTGCAAGTTTTAGTTTTGCTACTTGCTTATCTAAATTTAAGCCTAAAAAATCAAGTTTTTTAACTACTACATCTAAATTGAGCTTTGTTGGTTTTAAAAAAATATCTCCAAAAACACTCAAAGAGGCAAGGTCGGAGAGTTCAACTTTTGTAGGCGGAATTTTTGCTTTTAGATTTTTTATATCAAATGGTATATTTATGGCATCTATTTTTATATTCTGATTTTTATAATTCCATCTTGATTTATCAATTTCTAAGTAATCTTGCTCTGGCGAGATAAAGTATGTTGATAAAAGCGGTGTCGAGCCATTTATTAAAGAAAGATTACTATCTTTAAATTTAATTGAATCAAACTTGAAAACTAACTTTCCACTTGAGGTTTTACCGCTAAAATCTAAATCTACATGTGAAGAAGCTATATCTTCATAGCTTGCTAACATATTTTTAACTTCTACATCTGAGTTATTTATGGAGATATTTGCATCATATATATCTATATCTAGCCCAAGATAGTTTATCTGCGCATCTTTTGCATATAGGTTTCCAGATGCTTCAACATCAGTTGAGATTAGATTGATTGCAAGTGTAAGCTCTGTATCAAGTAAGCCTCTGTTTTGAATGAACGGAAGGTTTATCCCATATCTATTAAGTAGATATAGTAAATCTTTATTAGCACTTCCCTGAAAAAGTAGATAGAGCGTTAGAAGTTCTTCTTGCTTCGTAAAATCAATATTTAACCAGCTTTTATCAAGAAAAAAATCATACGTGTAAGCATTTTTTGGTCTTATATATAGAACTCCATCTTTAAATTCTAAGTTCGTAGCCTTAGTTCTGATTGGAGATAGTTTTGTGTCGTAAGTGTAGATTAAATCATTTGCGATAGCTTTTGCATAAATATTTAAATATGCTTCTTCTATTTTTTCATACTCAAACCAACCATAAAACGAGTTAATGTTTAGGCTTGAGAGTTTTATAGCGTCATCAACCCAATACTTCACTCTTTCATCAATACTAAAGAGCGTTAATATTTGCTTTGGATTTTTTATTGGTTTATCTGACTCTAGAGCGTAGTACAACTTGTTTTTGTCACTATTTATATATATCTTGAGTATTGCACTTTTTTTTATATCTAGTACAAGTGAAGCAACAAACTCTAATCTGTCTCGTAAATCAAAGATAATATCACCGTCAATGTCTATATCTTTGTCTATGATCTTACATTTTTCAATATCAAGATGAAAAAGAGCATTCCGAAATGAGAGCGTGGCATCCAACTCTGCATATGGAGAAGATATTTTTAAAAATCCATCTTTCGAGTCGCTATAATTAAGTACTATATCTGCTTGATTAAAAGAAATTTTATCTATTGTTATCTCTTTAAATATAGTTAAATAGACTAGATTTATTTTAAGTGATTTTAAAATATCTTGAACGTCATCAATTGTAAAGTCTTGATTTTTCTGCTCTTTTACAGTAATCTCTTTTATGTAGAGCGTTATCTTTTTATCGCATTTTATGTATAATTTATCAACATTGATGTTTGCAAATGATATATTTTGTAAGAAGATTCCGTTTTGTAAAAATATAAACAAAGTAAAGAGAAGTAAAAATATGAATGATAAAGCGCTAATAATTATGAAATGGATTTTTGAAATTGTACTAATAATTATATTATCGTTCATGTATTACCTAAATAAGCCTGTAAATTCCCCTAGAGTGATATACATTCCTGAAGGTTCTATTGGCAAGATTATAACACAAATGCATAATAAAAATTACAACGTAAGTAAGCTTGACACTTTTTTACTCAGAATATTTGGCTCACCACAAAGTGGCTGGATAAATATGAAAACTACACTTAACAGTAGATGGGATTTTTTATATAAACTAACAACTGCAAAAGCTGAGCTTCAAGAGATAACACTTATCCCAGGAGAGACGACATATATTTTTTTAGAGCAGTTATCTCAGCAATTAAGACTCAATAGAGATGTTTTAGAAAAAGAGTACGCTCTTCAAACGTCTTGGATTGAGGGTGCTTTTGTTCCAAATACATATAAATTACCAATGGGAATTACAGAAAGAGTTGTTATTAGAGTTTTACTTAATGAGTCTTTATCTCAAATGAAAAATTTATCTCAAAAAGTCTTTGGATTATATAATGAAAAGAAATGGTTTCAATTTGTAACAATTGCCTCTATTATAGAGAAAGAATCTGCCAATATAAAGGAGATGCCACTAGTGAGTTCCGTTATATACAACAGAATTAAAAAAGGTATGAAACTTCAGATGGATGGAACTCTAAACTATGGGCAATATTCACATATAAAAGTAACCCCAGCAAGAATAAGAGAAGACACATCAACATATAACACATACCTACATAACGGCATTCCAGAGTATCCTGTATGTAATGTAAGCGTCAGCGCTATAAGAGCCGCTATATTTCCAGCAAAGAGCGAGTATCTCTACTTTATGAGATCAAAAAAAGGAACACATGATTTCTCGTGTAACTATTCTACACATTTGGACAATATTAACCGTGCTACTAAATGAAACATTATTTAAAGAAAACTAAATACTCAGGTAATGTTTAGCCATATTATTCATCTTGGTGGTAAGATATCCATTGTAAGTTTTTGTAGTAAGTGTTACCTTATTGCAAAAATATAAAATATCACTCAAGGACAATAAATATGTCAAAAATAATTTGGTCAAAAATAGATGAAGCACCAGCTTTAGCAACATATTCGTTATTACCAATCGTAAATGCTTTTACTAAAGCAGCAGGTGTTGAAGTAGTTACCAGTGATATTTCACTAGCTGGTAGAGTTATCTCTAAGTTTTCTGATAGATTAAAACCAGAGCAAAGAATTAATGATGAATTAGCTGAATTAGGCAATGTTGTTTTACAACCAGATGGCAACATTATCAAGCTTCCAAATATTTCTGCTTCTGTTGGTCAGCTTATTGAGTGTATTACAGAGCTTCAGGCTCAAGGGTATGATGTTCCAAACTACCCTGAAGATGCAAAAACTGATGAAGAAAAAGCACTTAAAGAGATATACTCTACTTGTTTAGGTTCAGCAGTTAATCCTGTTCTTCGTGAAGGTAATTCAGATAGACGTGCAGCAGCAGCTGTAAAGAAATTTGCACAAAAAAATCCTCATAAATTAAGAGCGTTTGAAAAATCTTCAAAAGCTTATGTAGCGCATATGGACAACGGAGATTTTTATGGCAATGAGAAATCTATTATAGTAAGTGGCAATCAAAAAATCAGTATTGAGCTAAATGGCAAAGTATTAAAAACTATTGATGCTCTTGATAAAGAGATTTTAGATGCTACTTTTATGTCTGCAAAAGCTCTTCAAGCGTTTTTTCAAACAACATTAGATGATGCTAAGAAAAATGGTGTTTTATGGTCACTTCACCTAAAAGCAACAATGATGAAAGTTTCAGACCCTATTATGTTTGGTCATGCTGTAAAAGTATTTTTCAAAGATGTGTTTGCTAAATATGGTGATGAACTAGCAGCAATCGGATATAACCCAAATATGGGACTTGGAGATTTATATAAAAAATTAGAAAAATCTTCAAAAAAAGCTGAAATTGAAGCAGCGTTAATGGCTACTTACGACAAGCAACCTCCAATGGCAATGGTTGATTCTGATAAAGGTATCACAAATTTACATGCATCAAACGACGTTATTATTGACGCTTCTATGCCTGTTGTAGTTCGTGATGGCGGTAAAATGTGGAATCGTGATGGAAAAGTACAAGAGTGTGTATCTGTAATTCCTGATAGATGTTATGCAACAATGTACAAAGAGTGTGTTGATGATTGTGTTAAAAATGGCCAGTTTGATGTAACAACAATGGGTTCAGTTTCAAACGTAGGATTAATGGCTCAAAAAGCTGAAGAGTACGGTTCTCATCCAACAACTTTTGAGATGACTGAAAATGGTGTTGTAGAAGTAAAAGATGCAAGCGGTAAAGTTTTAATGAGTAACAATGTTGAAGCTGGTGATATCTGGAGAATGTCTCGTGTTAAAGATATTCCAATCCAAGACTGGGTTCGTCTTGCAGTAGAGCGCGCACGTCTTACAAATGTACCAGTTGTTTTTTGGTTAGATGAGAAACGCGCACATGATGCAAATATGATTAAAAAAGTTAATGAGTATCTTAAAAACTTTGATACATCAGGTTTAACTATTGAGATAATGGCTCCTGAGAAAGCTATGGCTTACAGCTTAAAAAGAGTAAGAGCTGGAATTGACACTATATCAGCTACTGGAAACGTTTTAAGAGATTACTTAACTGACCTTTTCCCAATTTTAGAGCTTGGAACATCTGCAAAAATGTTATCTATCGTTCCATTATTAGCTGGTGGTGGCGTATTTGAGACAGGTGCTGGCGGATCAGCTCCTAAGCACGTTGACCAATTCTTAGCAGAGGGGCACCTAAGATGGGATTCATTAGGCGAATTCTTAGCACTTGCTGAGTCACTTCGTTTTATCGCTCAGAAAAACTCTGACGATAAATTAGCTGCTGTAACTGCTGCTCTTGACGTTGCTAACGCTGCTTATTTGGATAACGATAAATCTCCATCAAGAACAGCTGGAGAACCTGATAACAAAGCTTCTCACTTTTTCTTAGCTCAATACTGGGCAAAGGCTTTAAGTGAAGGTAAAAATACAGAATTAGCTGCAAAATTTGCACCTATTGCAAAAGCTCTTGTTGAAAATGAAGCTAAAATCATTGAAGAGTTACTATCTGTTGAGGGTAAAGCTCAAGATATAGGTGGATACTACCATCCAAATGATAAAAAAGCAGAAGCTGCAATGAGACCATCAACAACATTAAATAAGATTGTTGATAGCATATAGTATTAAACAGAAGTAGAGATTTTTTTTCTCTACTTCCGTTAATCTTTTTCTTTTTTGTGATACTTTTTTAAGTATTATAGAAAAGGCAAAAAAATGTCTTTGAGTACAATATTTTGTTAATATTTTACAATTTAAATTTCAAGGAGTATGGATGAATCAAGGAAAAAGGGTAGGAATTGTAGGCGCTGGAAATGTTGGTGCAACTGTGGCATACTCCTTAGCAATGCTTGGTTCTTGTCATGAGATAATTCTTCGTGATAATAAGATAGATGTTGCTAAAGGAAAAGCTCTCGATATGAGTCAGGCTGCGGCTGCTGTTAGAAGCCACACAATAGTTAGTGTTGCGGAAGAGATGGCAGATTTGACTAATTGTGATGTAGTTGTTGTAACTGCTGGGAGCCCAAGATTACCAGGTATGAGCCGTGATGACCTGCTAATGATAAATGCAAATATTACAAAAGATGTAATAGCTGGAGTTGCAAAATACTCTCCTGATGCGATAATAATTATGGTTTCAAATCCACTTGACGCTATGACATATGTAGCACTTAAAGAGAGCGGTTTTGATAGAAGCCGTGTAATTGGAATGGCTGGAATTTTAGATAGCGCAAGAATGGCTAGTTTTATTCAAGGTAAGCTTGGATATGGTGGTGGACAAATTCGTGCTTCAGTTATGGGTGGACATGGTGATGATATGGTTCCTCTTGCTCGTTACTCGACCGTTGCTGGTGTTCCTTTGACTGACCTTATGTCTGCCGTTGAGATAAATGAAATAGTTACTAGAACTCGTAATGGCGGAGCTGAAATTGTTGGACATCTAAAGACTGGTTCAGCTTATTACGCTCCAGCAAAAGCGACTGCTTTGATGGTAGAAGCTATTTTAAAAGATACAAAGCAGATTCATCCTTGTGCAGTTTTTTTAGAGGGTGAATATGGTTATTCAGATGTAGTTTCAGGCGTACCAGTAATGCTTGGTGCTAATGGAGCTGAAAAGATTATAGAGATGTCTCTTAATGAGTCAGAAAAAGCTATGTTTGAGGGTTCTTGTAACTCTGTTAGAACTTTAATTGATACATTAAATAAAAATAAATTTTTTGATAAAGGGGAGTGATAGATTGAGCACACGTATAGAAAAAGATACAATGGGTGAAATAGCAGTACCGATAGATGCATATTGGGCTGCTCAAACACAAAGATCAATTGAGAATTTTGCAATTGGTGAAGAGAAGATGCCTTATGAGATAACAAGAGCATTTTCATACCTTAAAAAAGCAGTGGCACTCGTAAATAAAGATCTTGGCAAACTTGACGCTAAAAAAGCTGACGCAATCGCGCAAGCTTGTGACGATATGTTGGCTGGAAAACTAGATGGTGAATATCCACTTGTTGTTTGGCAAACAGGTTCAGGCACACAATCAAACATGAACAATAATGAAGTTTTAGCTTCTCGTGCAACAGAGATTTTAGGTGGTGATTTTAGAGTAGAAAAACTTATTCATCCAAATGATGATGTAAATAAATCTCAAAGCTCAAATGATACTTATCCTACTGCACTTCATGTAGCTTCTGTAATCGCAGTTGAAACTCGTGTTTTACCAGCAATTGCAAAACTTAAAGCAACACTTATCGCAAAGTCAAAAGAGTTTGATTCTATCGTTAAGATTGGACGTACTCACCTTCAAGATGCAACACCTCTTACTCTAGGTCAAGAGATTAGCGGCTGGGTAGAGATGTTAAACAAGTGTGAAAAGATGGCAAAAGATTCTCTTGAGGCTGTTCGCGAACTTGCACTTGGCGGAACTGCTGTTGGAACTGGACTTAATGCTCATCCAGAATTAGGTGAAAGAGTTGCTAAAAAATTAACAGAACTTACAGGACACAACTTTATAACTGCTCCAAATAAGTTTCACGCTCTTACATCTCATGATGCTCTTGTATATGCTCATGGTGCATTAAAAGCACTCTCTGCTGATATGATGAAAATAGCAAATGATGTTAGATGGCTAGCATCTGGTCCAAGATGTGGAATAGGGGAGATTACTATTCCTGAGAATGAACCTGGCTCTTCTATTATGCCTGGTAAAGTAAATCCTACTCAAAGCGAAGCTGTAACTATGGTTACATGTCAAGTTATGGGAAATGACACAACTATCGGCTTTGCAGCTAGTCAGGGAAATTTTCAGTTAAATGTATTTAAACCAGTAATTGCTTATAACTTCTTACAATCATGTCGTCTTCTTGGGGATTCTATCATCTCATTTAACGACCATTGTGCTGTAGGAATTGAGCCAGTTGAGGACAAAATAGATTTTTATCTAAATAACTCACTGATGCTTGTAACTGCACTTAACCCTTATATAGGTTATGAAAATGCAGCAAAAATCGCAAAAACAGCACATAAAAACGGTTCAACTCTAAAGCAAACAGCAATAGACTTAGGTCTGCTGAGTGCAGAGGAGTTTGACAAATATGTTATCCCAACAGATATGATAGCACCCAAGGCATAAGATGACAGTGCAGAAAAAACTAAATTTTTTCTGTTAAAGCGTAAATTTAAACAAAGGAAAATAGATGAATATACATGAGTATCAAGCGAAACAAATTTTTGCAAAGTACGGCGTACCAACTCCAAAAGGTTTGATGGCTGAGAGCGTTAAACAAGCAGTTGCTAATGCAGAGACACTAGGTGGTTCTATTTGGGTTGTAAAAGCTCAAATACACGCTGGTGGAAGAGGCCTTGGCGGTGGTGTAAAACTTGCTCGTTCCCTAGAAGAAGTAGAGCAGTTGTCTAAAGAGATTTTAGGCATGACTTTAGTTACTCATCAAACAGGACCTGAGGGTAAACTTGTTCAAAAGCTCTACATTGAAGAGGGCGCTGATATAAAAGAGGAGTTATACCTTGGAGTTGTTCTTGATCGCGCTCGTGAAATGCCAGTAATCATGGCTTCAACTGAGGGTGGTATGGCTATCGAAGATGTTGCTCACAATACTCCAGAGAAGATTATCAAAATAGCAGTAGACCCAGCTATCGGTTTTCAAGGGTTTCATGGAAGAGAACTTGTGTTTGGTTTAGGCATTACTGATTCAAATGAGCAGAAAAAACTTATAAGCTTTGCTTCAAAACTATATAAACTTTATATGGAAAATGATGCAGAGATGATAGAGATTAACCCTCTTGTAAAAACTGGAAGCGGTGAGTTTTTAGCACTTGATGGAAAGATGGGATTTGATGATTCTGCTCTTGGTCGCCACCCTGATATAGAAGATATGAGAGATATAAGTGAAGAGGATGCTGATGAGCGTGAAGCTGGTAAATATGGTCTCTCTTATGTAAGCCTTGATGGTGAAATCGGCTGTATGGTAAATGGGGCTGGTCTTGCTATGGGAACAATGGATACTATCAACTATATGGGCGGAACTCCTGCAAACTTTCTTGATGTTGGCGGAAGCGCAAATGCACAAACTGTTGCAAAAGGGTTTGAGATAATTCTTAAAAATCCAAAAGTTAAAGCTATATTTGTAAATATTTTCGGCGGAATCGTTAGATGTGATCGCATTGCAAACGGTATCTTAGAAGCTACAAAACTTGTTGATGTTCATGTTCCTGTAATTGTTCGTCTTGATGGTACAAATGCACCTGAAGCGGCAGAGATTTTAAGAAATGCAAATATTGCAAATGTTATAGCAGCTACAGATTTAGCTGATGGTGCTGCAAAAGCAGTAGCAGCCGCAAAACAAGCTAAGTAAGGAGAGGTTTTTATGAGTATATTAGTAAATAAAGATACAAAAGTAATTGTTCAAGGTTTTACGGGTAAAGAGGGTTCTTTCCATGCTGAGCAGTGTTTAGCATACGGAACTAAAATCGTAGGTGGTGTTACACCAAACAAAGGTGGAACTGAGCATTTGGGACAACCTGTATTTAACACTGTTAAAGAGGCCGTAAAAACTACTGGAGCTACTGTTTCTATGATTTTTGTTCCACCTGCGTTTGTTGCAGATGCTGTTATGGAAGCTGCTGATGCTGGAATTGATCTTGCAGTTATTATCACAGAAGGTGCTCCTGTTCGTGACATGCAAGCTGCTAAAGCTTATGCAATCAAGCACAACATGAAAACAATCGGGCCAAACTGCCCAGGAATTATCACGGCTGAAGAGTGTAAAATTGGAATTATGCCAGGGATGATTTTCAAAAAAGGAAATATAGGTCTTATCTCAAAATCTGGAACTCTTACTTATGAGGGTGCTAACCAAGTTGTAAAACAAGGTTTTGGAATAAGCACAGCAGTTGGAATAGGTGGAGACCCGATAATTGGGCTTTCATATAAACAACTCTTGCCAATGTTTGAAGCGGACCCAGAGACTCATGCAATCGTTATGATTGGTGAGATTGGTGGAGATTTAGAAATTCAAGCAGCTGCATATATAAAAGAGCATATTACAAAACCTGTTGTTGCCTTTATAGCGGGGCAAACTGCACCAGCTGGTAAAAGAATGGGTCATGCTGGAGCAATTGTAAGTGGTGGTGCAGGAACAGCCGCTGAGAAGATGGCGGCACTAGAAGCTGCTGGTGTAAAAGTAGTTGTTTCTCCAGCAGATATTGGAAAGGCCATATCTGAAGTTTTAGCTAAGTAGTTCAATAGATTTGTGCGAGCCTCATTAGGTAACATTTATGTTATTTAAGAAGCGTTATTAGCACAATTCAGAGTTACGTTAATAAAAATTAGTTAATCTGTTTATGAAAATTAGATTGATATTGATGGAGAAATCTGTATCAAATATAAGTACAAGTCTACTTGATACTTTAAAAAAACAAAGAGGAGAATAAATGGGAGCTGCTATGACTCAAAATACAGGTAATGCACCTGTATGGGTAAATACAAGCAATTGTAAGGCATGTGATATTTGTGTATCTGTATGTCCTTCAGGCGTACTTGGGATGGTATATGATGCATCATCAACTTTAGGTGCAATGATTTCTGTAAATAACCCTGAATCATGTATAGGGTGTAATGAGTGTGAATTATCATGCCCTGATTTTGCTATCTATGTGGCTGATAAAAAAGAGTATAAATTTGCAAAACTTACAGATGATGCGAAAGAGCGTCAAGCTGCAATTATTGCAAACAACTATATGTCGTTAGACAAAAAAGGAGCTAAATAATGGCAACTAGAGAAATAATTTCAAGTGGTAATGAGCTCTCTGCTCTAGCTGCAAGAGATGCTGGATGTAAATTTTTTGGTGGTTATCCAATTACGCCATCAAGTGAAATTATGCATGAAATGTCTGATATGATGCCTGAAATAGGCGGTGTATGTATACAGATGGAAGATGAAATCGCAGGTGTTGCTGCGGCAATTGGTGCTGGTATGGCAGGCGTTAGAACAATGACAGCTACTTCAGGACCTGGTATTTCACTTAAAGCTGAAAATCTTGGACTTGCGCAAATGACTGAAGTTCCTTTGGTTGTAGTAAACGTTATGCGTGGTGGCCCATCAACTGGTCTTCCAACTCGTGTATCACAAGGTGACGTTGCACAAGCAAAAAACCCTTCACATGGTGACTACAAATCAATCACATTATGCGCTGGTTCATTATCAGAGTGTTATACAGAAACTGTAAGAGCATTTAACTTAGCAGATAGATTTATGCAGCCAGTATTTGTTTTGCTTGATGAAACAATTGGGCATATGCATGGCAAGGCTGTAGTTCCAACAGAAGAAGAAATAAGAGATGGTATTGTTCCAAGAAAACAGTTTGATGGACCAGCTGAAGAGTATTTTCCTTATCAGTGTGAACATGATCAACCAGCAGTGCTAAACCCTATGTTTAAGGGATATAGATACCACTTTACTGGATTACACCATGATAAAAAAGGGTTTCCAACTGAAGAGATAGAGACATGTAGAAAACTTATTCAAAGATTAGAGGATAAAGTTGAACTTCATAAAGATGAAATTGAATTAAATGAAGAATTTTTCCTTGAAGATGCCGAAGTTATGATTGTTGCTTATGGTTCTGTTTCTCTTGCTGCAAAAGAGGCTATCCGTCACTTAAGAGCAGAGGGTATTAAAGCAGGTCTATTTAGACCAATTACTTTATGGCCAAGTCCTCAAGATAGAATGAGAGAATTAGCAGCTAGAATCCCAAAAGTTTTATGTGTTGAATTAAATATTGGTCAATACAGAGATGAAGTACAACGCTCAACAGGAAGACTTGATATTGAAGGACTGTTTAAAGTAAACGGTAGACCAATTTCTCCTTATGAAATTGTAAATAAAGTAAAGGAGCTATAAGATGGCATTTAATTATGATAAATATTTAAGATTAGAAAAAATGCCGACACTATGGTGTTGGGGCTGCGGTGATGGTGTTATTTTAAAAGCTTTTGTAAGAGCAATTGATAAACTTGGTATCAATAAAGATGATGTTTGTGTTGTATCTGGAATAGGATGTTCTGGAAGATTTTCATCATATGTTGACTTTAATACTGTTCATACGACACATGGAAGAACAGTTGCATTTGCTACTGGAATCAAGCTTGTAAATCCTGATAAATATGTTATCTGTGTTGCAGGTGATGGAGATGCACTGGCAATTGGTGGAAATCACACTATACATGGTTGTAGAAGAAATATCGATATAACTATGATTGTAATCAACAACTTTATCTATGGTTTAACAAATTCTCAAACAAGCCCTACAACTCCTCAAGGAATGTGGACTGTATCACAAAAAGCTGGAAATATTGACCCAACTTTTAACGCTACAGATTTGGCTATTGCAGCAGGAGCTTCATTTGTTGCAAGAGAGACTATGCTTGATCCTAAAAAACTTGAAAAAGTATTTGTAAAAGCATTAGAGCATAGAGGATTTGCTTTCCTTGATGTTATGTCAAATTGTCATATTAACCTTGGTAGAAAAAACAAGATGGCTTCTGCTATGGAAAATTTAGAGTGGATTGACAGTATCACTATCCCTAAAAAGAAATATGATGAACTATCTCCAGAAGAGCAGCTAAATAAGTTTCCAACTGGTATCTTAAAAGAAGATACACAAGCGGCTGAGTACTGTGATATGTACGAAGAGATTAAAAAAGTACATCAAGGTAACAGAAAAACAATTACTCAAAATGATTTTGAGAAAAAAATATAAGGAGAAACACAATGGCTAGAACATTAATGAGATTTACAGGTGTTGGCGGACAAGGTGTTCTTCTTGCAGGTGAAATCTTTGCAGCTGCAAAGATTAAAGTTGGCGGACATGGATTAAAGACAGCAACGTACACTTCTCAAGTACGTGGTGGTCCAACAGTTGTTGATATAACACTTGATGATGAAGAAATTTTTTATCCTTATGCAAATGATGGTGAAATTAACTTTATGCTTTCAGTTGCACAAGTAAGCTACAACTCATTTAAAGGTGGAGTTAAAAAGGGCGGAACAATCGTTGTTGATCCAAACTTGGTAAAACCTACTGATGAAGATAGAAAAACATGGAAAATTATAGAAATTCCAATTATTACTATAGCAAAAGAAGAGGTTGGTAATGTTATTACTCAATCTGTTGTTGCTCTTGCTATTGCAAATACTATAATGAAACCTATCGATAAAGAGTCTCTAATTGATACAATGCTATCAAAAGTACCGCCAAAAGTTCATGCAGCAAATAAACTTGCTTATGATCTTGGTGAAAAATACGCTCTTGCATCAATAGCTTAATTTTAAAACGGCTCCAAAAGAGCCGTTTTTTTTAACAAATTAAATAATACTATACAATATCAATAGTTATACTCGAATACTTTCCCAAAAAAAATCAACGTGCTTTTCAAATTGTGTTGATAATACATTAGTAGATAATGAATCAAATCTAAGCATCGTAACTTGCAATCTAATATAGAATAGGGTGGATAAAAACTCATAGGCTACCATCATTGGATCTGCTGAACGGATAAGCGAATTCTGCATCATTATAAAAAATACCTCTGACAAAATCTTTATATTTTCATTATGAAACTCATTCATAAACTGCTCTCTAAGTTCTACATTTTGAAAAAGTTCAATCATTAGCAACCTAAACATATTTTCGTTGTTTTTATCAAATGTAAGGAGCTTATACTGCATAGAAAACTTCTGTAAAAATACTTTTCCCTTGAGTGCAGACTCTTTAATATCACTATCAACTTGAGAGAAGGGCGTGGTAAAAATATCTTTAGCTACGGATAAAAATATCTCTTCTTTATTTTTAAAGTGATTATATAAAGCGCTCTCTCTTATCCCAACTTCTGATGCTATTTTTCTTACACTTGTAGCTTTAAATCCATACTCCGAGAAGAGCCTAGATGAAGCTTTTAATATCTTTTGTTTTGTACCTGTTCTCTCTTTAGCTATGCTATTTTCTGGCATTTTAAACCTTTTATATTAATATGAACGACTGTTAATCTAATATGAATTATATATGAACACTTGTTAATTAAACCTTACACCAAAAGAACAAACGTTCATATCTAAACTTATATATATGAACGTTTGTTAACCATATTTAAAAACAGATATAAAGGAATGATTCTGTACTATTTCACAGGTACAACAGATAGTTACTTGAATTTATTTCAAGAGGAAAGTCCGAGCTGCTATAAGAGAGTGTTCCATTTAACTAATGGCCGTAGCAATACGAGGGAAAGTGCAACAGAGAGAAGACTTCCGCCTAGAGCGGTAAAGGTGAAAGGGCGGTGTAAGAGACCACCAGTCTCTATAGCAATATAGAGAGCTTGTAAACCCAACATGGCAGCAAGAAACAGATGGTCAGCCTCTTATATGGAAATTTGCGCTTTGTCGCAGATTTTCTCGCTACTGTTTCGCTAGAGTTACTGCGTGAGCAGTAAAGTAGATTAATGCTATCAAAACAAAACTCGGCTTA
>CAMBTK010000006.1 GCA_945870785.1 Sulfurimonas crateris | reverse complement strand
TAACTCTTCAAAAACAATGCTTCTGTTTTCTATCTTCATAATCTTGTCAAAGTATGGAAGGATTCTCTCATCATGGGTAACTGTGATGATTGCTACGTTTTGCTCAATCGCTATTTTTTTGAGCATTTGTATAACGCTGATTGATCGTTTTGCATCTAGTGCGGCTGTTGGCTCATCTGCTAAGATAATCTCTGGATTGTTAGCTAAAGCTCTAGCAATTGCTACTCTTTGGTTTTGTCCGCCTGAGAGCTGAGATGGCATACTATGGGCTTTATCTGCAATCTCAAGGTACTTTAGCAGTTCCATCGCTTTTTTATCAGCATCTTTTTTGTTTGTTTTGTTAGTTTGTGGAAGAAGTGTTATGTTCTCTATAACATTTAAAAATGGTATAAGATAGTGGGCTTGAAAGATAAAACCTATCTTCTCTCTGCGGATACGGCGCGTATCTTTGGCTATCCATTTGTTGTTATAAACCATCTCCTCTCCCAGCCAAATCTCTCCGCTAGTAGGCTCTAACACACACCCTATCATCATCAAGAGTGTTGTTTTTCCAGCACCGCTTGGAGCGATGAGAGCTACGAGTTCGCCCTTGTTTATCTCAAATGAGGCATTGTCTATTACTTTAACTAGATTTTCATCTTTGCCGAAGTTTTTGACTAAATTTTTAATTTTTATCGCTGACTCTTTTTTCATATCATCCTCCTATTGCAGATGAAGGGTCTGCGCTGATAACTTTTTTAACACCCACAAAAGAGGCTAGGATAGAGGCTATGATGATGACACCAAAGAGCATCCACGCATCTGGAATCTCAAGCACGATTCTCTTTGGAAACTTATCGTAAGTAAGAAGAGCAAAGATATTTCCAAATATAAATGCAAAAACTCCAAGAAGTAGAGTCTCTTTTACAATCATGGAGATAATGAGGCTATTTGGTAGTCCCATAAGCTTCATAATGGCTATCTCTTTCATCTTCTCTAGTGTCATTGTGTAGATGATAAGCGCGATTATGATGGTAGAGACTACAACTAAAATAGCGGTAAAGAGCCCTATCTGTTTTGATGATTTCTCAATAAGATTTTTTGTAAGTATCTCTTTTTGGTCGTTTGCACTATATACACTTTTATGTTGCCATTTTCTTATCTCTGCTGCTACTTCTTCTATATCGTAACCACTTTTTACTCTTGCGATAATTGTGTTTACCATATCAGATTCTGAGTTTTTCACCCCTCTTGCCGCAGCGTTTTGAATCTCTTTGTTTGAGTATAAAAACTGAAGTTCTTGCGCATCTTTTAGGTTTAGATAGACAAGTGGGTCTCCACCGTTTGAGACCGTACTATGCGTGATTCCAACAACAGTATAATCATTTCTGCCTAGCTTGATTATCTCACCTAACTCAAATCCTGTTTTATCAGTTACAACTATCTCATAATGCTCATGTTCTAAAACTCGCCCAGCTATTAATCTTGCTTCATTTATTGGGTTGATTGAGCCATATATATCGTATCCGACAGCTACAACACGAACTGGTTTTTTACGATGAGGTAACTGGATATTTTGAAATGTCATGGCTTCGCTTTTCTCAATGCCTTGCATAACATAGATAGTCTCTCTCATATCTTTATATACTCTTGAAGATTCTGCAAATGGTCCTAGCGTGTCCTCTTGAACTATCCACAAATCAGCTTTAATGTCATCGAGTAAAATCTCCGCATCAGCCATCATTCCACGATAAACACCAATCATAATGAGAACAATTCCAAGCAACATACCAACACCCATAGCAGTTACTAAAAACTTGCCAAGGGTGTGTTTAATGTCTTTTGCCGCTAAATCTATCATCTAAAAATCTTCATTCCATCGCTTAGAGGTTTTTTGTTTTCTTCTAATACAAGAAGAGTTGTTTGTGCATCAATTCCCAAAGAAATTGCAACCTCTTCATCACTTTGCGCCAAAATCTCTATAGGTTTAAATTGAGCATTTTCGCCCTCAGCTACCCAAACACCCCTTTTTTCTTTATATGTTCTAAGCAGTTTTGATGGTATTTTTATAGCATCTTTATAGGTTGCAACCTCTACGCTTACCTCTGCTTGTTCATTTATATAAAACTCTTTGGGGGTAACATCAAAACCGACATTTATCTCTCTCTCCAAAGTTACAGCGTTACTCATGGCTACTACTCTTTGAAGCGTTGCAGGGATATTTTCATTTGGTTTAGATCTTAGTCTAATCGTCGCCTTGAGTCCGACTTTCAACTCTGAAGCAACTCTCTCATCAACATTAGCACGAACCCATAACGTTTTTGGATCAACGATTTTAAAAATAGTAGAAGAGGGTAGAACATAAGATGCAAGTTCTGCATCTTTTGAGATTATATATCCATCAATCGGCGAGTAGATTTTAAATCTTTGGAGCTTTTCTCCTAACGCTTCTATGCTTTTTTTCAGACGTAACTCTTCAGAGAGAGCTGAGGCGATTTTTGCCTTTGAAGAGGCTATCTGCGCGTCTATATTGTCCAAGTCGCTCTTTGCTTTATCGTACTCTGCTTGGGAGAGAAACTTCTGCTCTAAGAGTTTTTTATATCTTTGATGAGTTGATTCTAGGAGCATCCTTTGTGCCTCAAGAGCCTCTTTAGTCTCTTTTGCGGACTTAGCCTCATGCCCAGCTTTTGAAAGGGAAGCTTTTGCTTCGTCTACTAAAAGAGGCATATCAACGGCATCTATACTAAGAAGTAAATCTCCTTTTTTTACTTCATCTCCCTCATCATAAAAGATTTCATTTATCTTTCCCCCGCTTTGTGCTGTGATGTTGTAGATGTTCTTAGCGTCTACATTTCCAATGCCACGAATATTTACAACCAAATCCCCTTTTGTTGGCTTTATTGTTGCAAAAGTTGATTTTACAACATAAACTTTGTTGTAAAAAATAGCTCCTCCAACTGCGATAATAAGCCCAACTGTTATATATTTTAAGTAACTTTTCACTCTTTTTCTCCTCTTAAGTATTCTAATCTATCTATGATTTTTCGTATAGCGAACTTTGACTCTAAGAGCCCAAGTGTAGCTTGTAAATTTAGCGATGAAGCATCTAAAACTTCTATATATGTGGAGAGACCCTCTTTGTATCTGGCTTCAACTATAGTTTTTGTAGCCTCTGTGGAATCTATGAGTGCCTCTTTAGCTTTGGTCGTGTAGTGAAATCTTTGCAAATCTATTAGAAGAGTTTCAATCTCCTCCTTGAGTTGAAGTTTTTTTGTGTTGTATGACTCTTTTGCCATCTCAATATCTATGCGAGAGATTTGCTCTAACGAAGATATTCTTCCCCCACTGTAAAGCGGTATCTTTATCCCAATGCCAACCATTGAGGTGTCATACTCGTTAAGAGTGCTTTGATGCGAATAAGATGCAATCGCATCAATTGAGCCGTAATTTTGGGCTTTAGCAGCTTTGTAGAGAAGTGAATCTTTACTGATTTGTTCTTGCGCACTAGATAGAGCATAGTTTTTTCTTATAGCATCTTCGCTTGTGCTCTTAAAGTCATCTTTTTGCTCTACAAACTCATCGATAAGAGTCACATCAAAGGGCACATCTTCGCCCATATATAAAGAGAGCGTTGTGAGAGCCTTATGTAGTTCTGCTCTGCTTTGCGCTCTTGCATCCTCAGCGCCATAAAGAGCACTGAGCATACTCATCTCATCTGCTTGAGTCTTTAAGCCCTCACGCACAAGTGCTTTTGCTTGTTTGTATAGTTCCTCTTTTGTCTGATAATCTTTTTCTCTTGTTTGTAGGGCTTTAGTTTGAAATAGTGCTAAGTTGTAGATGTTTTTGATGTTATAGCTAAGAAGAGACGCAGCATCTTTTAGTGAAAGTGAGGCTATTTTTTCACCCTTTTCATTCGCTTTTATAGTTGAGTCAGTTTTTGAGAAGTCATATATCTTCTGATTTATCACGCCTCCAACTTGCCAACTATCGTCTGTTATGGTGTTAAAAGAGCCATTTTGTGGCATAACAAAAGTGTTGTGAGGATTATAATCTGCACTCAGAGTTACTTGAGGCAAGTAGTCAGCCTTTGCTACATCAACAGCGTAAGCACTCTGCGCTAACCCTAAAGAGAGCTTTTTAATGTCTGGATGATTCTGCAAAGATTTTTCAATACAGCTCTCAATAGTGAGTGTCTGTGCCTGTAAACTTAAGAGAAAAAGAGCTAAAAAGAGAGATAAAAATTTACTCATAAAAAAAGTACCCTTATATAAAAAAATATAGTTGCATTATTGCGTATATTTGTGAAATATTTGTGGAATTTAAACTTTTTGTTTTATCAGTTTTGTATAGATAAGCCAATAATCAACTCCTCTTAGCTACCATACGAAAAATAAATTTATAGAAGTTTTTAATATGAAAAACATGATTTATCACTCAACTGTTGGTGAGATTGACTTGAGTAAGCTTATACGACTCTATCCAGCTGTTGTAGTTGAACTAAATGGCGAGAGCGCAGAGATGAGCCTTGAGTGGGTGGAACTTTATGGCGATAAAGTAAAGGTACTCTCATATGTACTTGTTTTTGATTTTACTCCACTGCATCAAGATGAAAAAGATAAAAAAATTTTAGAGTTTAAAACAAAACAAGAGCTAATAATCGCTATGCAAGAGGTATCACAATTTTTTCAAGAGTAGTCTCTAAAGATACCCGCAAAGTACTCTCCATCGCAGTTCCCGCCGCACTTAAACACCTAGTAGATATTTTACAAATTCTCATAGATATGCTTATGGTCGGGATGATTAGCGTCTCAGCTTTGGCGGCTGTTGGTATGAGTATGCAGTTTATGATGGTTATAAATGTTTTGATGACTCTCTATGTTGTTGGCGGAAATGCTCTAATATCACGCTTTATAGGGCAGGGGAGAAAGAAAAGAGCTTCTTCGCTTCTCTACTCACTCATTATTGTTGCTTCTATCTTATCTATCTTTGTAACAATAGGCGGGTACTTTGGAAGTAAATATCTCTACATTATTATGGGTGCGCAGGGCGATGTTGTAGAGCTTGGAGCGCTCTATTTTAAGGTACTCTCACTTGGAATTGTTGTAATATTTATAGATACACTTCTCTACAATGCACTCTCCGCAGCGGGAGATACAAAAAACTCACTCTATATAAAGCTAATCTCAGCCGTAATTAACGCCGCTTTAAATTATGTTTTTATTTTTGGTCATTACGGTTTTGATGCGATGGGGATTGAAGGGGCAGCTTATGCTACGCTTATCGCCTACTGTTTTAACATTATTGCGTACTACATACTTCTAAAAAAACCATACTCAAAACTAAATATCATCCCTATCATTCGCACAAAAGACATCATCAGAGTTTGGCATGTTGGTTGGAGCGCGGCACTAGAGCGTGGAATATCTAGTATCTCATTTCTGTTTTTTGTATCTATCATTGCAGCGTATGGAACAGCAGAGTTAGCGGGGTATCAAGTAGGACTTCGCATAGAGGGGATTGCTTTTATGCCAGGGTTTGGGTTTGCCATAGCGGCTACTGCTTTAGTAGGGCAGAGTTTGGGTGCAAACAATAGAGAAAAGGCCTATAACATGGGCATTATCAGCGGAAGAGTCGCATATATATTTATGGGTTTTGTCGGCTTTTTTCTTATAACATTTCCAGAATTTTTGGTTGGTTTTTTCACACAAGATGCACAGACAGTAGCGGTTGCATCTTACTATCTTATCTTTGTAGGTCTTGCTCAAATCCCTCTTGCAATTATGTTTGTATATTCGGGAGCACTAAGAGGTGCTGGGGCTACAAAGATAACACTAAAGATAAGTGTTGCCTCTCTTTGGATTTTTAGAGTAATCCCATCATATATAGCTTATAAAATGGGATACGGAATCGTTGCTATATTTATTATTATGAATGTAGAAACTCTGATAAAAGGGTTGATTTACGTCTATATTTATAAGAAAAGAAAATGGTTAGAGACAAAGATTTAAGATAAAAGTTATATAATTCAAGGACATTTTAAACAGCAAAGAATATTATTTTATGAATACACCAAATATGACTAAACGAAATACACTTATACTAACACTCTTTATCCTGCTTTTATCCTCCTTGATTGTCTATCTGTTCTTAAATTATCAACTTAAAAAATCGATAAACAGTGAGTTTGAGAGAATGGCAGGCTCAACACAGAGGCTCTTTGAAATCAATCTAAAAGATGAAAAAATAGATTTAGATATAAGATTGGATGAACTCCTTATGAGTGAAGGATTATCAAGGGCAATATCAGAAAATGATTATAAAACCATAGACGCTATCGTATCTCCGTATTATAAAAAATTAAAACAGAGCAAAAAAGCTGTAAATATTTTAACCTTTCGCTCAGAAGATGGCATAACACTTTATCGTGCTCATAAGCCTGAATTTTTTGGGGATAAGATGAGTGAAAAAAGAAAGCTCATAGCCGATACAAATTTCTTTAGACACTCATTTGATGGTTTTGAAGTTGGTAGGTTTGAGATGACATATCGCATAACAAGACCAATATTTTACAATGAAAAATATGTAGCAAATGTAGAACTTGGAATTTCACCAGAGTATTTTTTACATGAGATAAATTCTGTTTTTAAGACGGAGTTAGGTATTGCTATTGATAAAAAATTGCTTGATGTTATCTCTAGAGAAGAGATAGTAGAGATAGATGATGAACATGTGTTAATCGATAATATACAAAATTTGAAAAAATACTTTATGGATAGCAACAGAAGTGAGAGCTTATATAAAGTAAGTATGAATATATCACTTAAAAACCATCTCTCAGAAAATCTTGGCTATTTAATTGTTGGTTTTGATATCAAAGAGATTGCGGATAAAAATACAAAGTTTATATATATGCTCTTTTTTATGATAGCTTTTATGATGATTATTCTTGTTGCAGTATTGCATTTTGGTTTCAATAAAATATTGAAATACTTTTCAAAACAGATTTATACAGACCATTTAACAAATCTAAAAAACAGACATGCGCTAGATGATGCTCTATCTTCTGCAAATAGCAAAGTACTAATTCTTAGCAACATAAAAGAGTTTAGTCTTTTAAATGAGCTTTATGGTGTAAGTGCTGGAAATGAGACTCTGATTCAAGTAGCGCACTCTTTTAAAGAGTTTGCAAAAGAGCATGGTCTTGAGGCATATAGAATCTCATCTGATGAGTATGTGCTTTTGAAAAATGAAGAAAATTTTGACAATAGAAGCTACTTGAAACTTACGCAAAAGCTTCACGCTAAGATTCACTCGTTAAAAATATCTATTTATGGAGTAGATGAGATTATTGGAGTTGAGATATATTCTGGCATAGCGTTTGATCACGCGCACTCTTTAGAAGATGCTCAAATGGCACTCAAAAAAGCCAAAAAGAACTCTTTGAGTTATATGGTATATTCAAAAAATGTTGATACAAAAGAGTCTTCACACGCAATTTTAAACATAAAAAAAACCATCAAATATGCACTTGAACATAAAAATGTAGTTCCATTTTTCCAGCCAATTACAGATGATAAAGGAACTATTGTGAAGTATGAGGCTCTTGTTAGAATAGTAGAGTTTGATAATGGTAAAAAAAATATACTCCCTCCTTCAGAATTTTTAGAGGTCTCGATGAATAATGGCTTGTATATAAAAATTGCAAAAGAGATGTTAGAACAGAGTCTTAACTTCTTTGCTACGAGAAGCGAGAAGATTTCTGTAAATTTTTTACCAAATGATTTTTTTAATCCATCTATCATAGATGCTCTTATGAGCGGTATAGAGAAGTTTGAATCGCCAAAGAGAGTTGTAGTAGAAATAACAGAGCATGAGGGTGTTGAGAATTTTGAGAGACTTTTAGAGGTAGTAAAAAGATTAAGAGATATAGGTATCTTAATTGCGATTGATGATTTTGGAAGCGGTTACGCAAACTATGCGCATATCTTGCAGATAAAACCTGACTACTTAAAGATAGATGGTTCACTTATAAAAGATATATTAACCAATAATAACTCAAAAATTTTGGTTCAAAGTATAGTTAGATTTGCAAAAGAGTTAGGAATAACAACAGTTGCAGAGTATGTTGAAACCAAGGAAATATTTGAACTACTTAAAGAGTATGGAGTGGACGAATTCCAAGGTTACTACTTTGGTCGTCCAACCGATTTGATGGTTGTTTAGCCTTGCTCTTTGGGATGATAAACTAGAATATGTTGAAAGTTTGATTTTTCTGATAAAAATGAGAGTGTAAAAACGACTGCGTAAATCATAATAATTAGATTTATCTTGTCATTTAAAGATTTTTAAAACTTTTATCTCTGTTTGCTCAATTTCATATGTTATGGTATAGCCTTGAAATACTCTTATATTATCATTCTCAAAATATATAGACTTTTTACATCTAAAAAGCATATTTTCTAAATTTTCTATTTTTAATTTTATTTCAGATTTAAAATTATCAGCTTTATTCTTACTATCAAGAGCTATAAAACTCCAAATATCATTAAATTTATTTATAAACTTTGGTTCATAAACTATATTCATTATGAAGCTTGAGTATGTTTATCTATGCAGTTCCACACTTCATCATGAGATAGAGTTTTCGTTTTTCCGTTTTCTATATCGTCTAAACATTTTTGAAAATAAGCTTTATCTTTTTCAAACTGTTTTGTTTGCATATATGTTTTTGTCTCTTTATCTAGCTCATCACTTGGCATTACCGTTAGATTTTTTACCATACCGTCTTTAAGATTACTGATAAGGGTTAAAAAAGTTTCAAGTTTACTATTATCTACTTGTAGTTGTATAGTCTGCATATTTACACCTTTTTTTATTTATGAAATAATTATATCTTATTAGAGTAGATAAGGTTGAAAGCTTATTATTAGTTTGTCTTTACAAGTAGTAAAATTTATAAAAATTATCTCTTGCTTTTAAACTGCTCTTGTAAAGCTTTTAGCTCATCGGCGTTATGTTGCGCTTTTTTAACAGCTTCTTCAAACGCAAAGCCTTTCATAACTATTTCGTATAAATGCGGTTTATCTCTGCGCCAGTTTCTGAGCGTAACAGGGGTAATATCCAAATATCCTGCCATATCTCTTTGGGTCATGTTTCATTCCTTGACTTTTGATTTCATTTCGTCTATAATTTTGCATAAGTATTTGGGCTGGAAGTTTACTTCTTTGCTCGCCCCTTGGGGGCAACTTATACTATCCTATAAAATTCCTCATTTTTTCTTCGATTTCAAGTTGCAATGTTTTTGATACAAAGGTCTTGATAATCTTTTTAATCCTTTTTTTCTTATCGATACTTCTTAGATGATTTATTTTTATAGTAGTTTTATGTTGTACCATATGTCCGTATAGATTTGTATCGATTATGATATTTGTCGGGTAATTTTCGTCGTCTTGTTTATAAGTCGTAAGCGGTACTACAAGAATTTCATCTGCTTTTACCTCTTTTCCTACAACAATAGCCATATGTTTATAGCAAAATTCACAACCTAAATTTATGCCATAGTCGTAGCTATTTTTATCATCATGATTTAATGAGTCTTTGTGATTTCCAAATTCGACCAATACTAAAGAGTATTTGTTTAAATCTGCCCATCTTATACTTGCCATTGAGCATACCTTATTTTATTTTTTTGTATTGTATCAAAAAAAATATATAAAGCAAAATATTTTGTTTATTTTTCATAAAAAGGAAAAATATTAACTATTTAAGTTTATTTTTTAATTCAAATTTTTCTTTTATTGAGAGTGCTTTTTCATAAGATTCTTTTGAAGATTCAACTATTTCATCAAAGGCTAGACCTTTCATGATTGTTTCATAAAGATTTGGTTTTTTGTTACGCCAATTTCTAATAGTTTTAACATCAATATCCAAAAATCCTGCCATATCTCGCTGAGTCATTATTTTTACCTTTTTTAAGCAGAAATTACAAAACTTCCCTTGATGTTACAACAAGCCAAAATAACCCTCTTTTTTTAACAAACAAGAGAAAATATCCCCCTTTCTTAACTTTATATAGGTATCATTTACTTTTTTAAAAGTAAAAAGAGGGAAATTATGGCTTTATCACTTATAGAAGAGTTACCAAAAATAGTAAAAGAGGGGCGTGCTGAAGCGGCTAGGATTTTGGAGCGGATAAATAGCGGTAATGCTCTTGCACTTCAAACAAATGAGCTGGTTTTGCCCTCTAAAGATGTGAGCGGACTTTTTCGTGGTGAGATGCCGAGTTCAGATGAGAGTGAGTGGAAAAACAGGCTTATTTATGGCGATAATATTTTGGTCATGCAAGGGCTTTTAGCGGGCGACCCGACTAGTGGGCTTGAGAGTATGCGAGGAAAGATAGACCTTATCTACATCGACCCTCCTTTTGATAGCAAAGCTGACTACCGTACTAAAATCACACTTCCAAATATAAACCTCAGTCAAAAACCGACGGTTATAGAGCAGTTTGCGTATGCCGACACATGGAAAGACGGCACGGTAAGTTACTTGAAGATGATATATCCCCGTTTAGTTTTGATGCGTGAACTCTTAAGTGAAAAAGGTTCTATTTATGTGCATATTGATTGGCATGTGGGACATTATGTAAAAATCTTGCTTGATGATATTTTTGGGAAAGAGAATTTTTTAAACGATATAGTCTGGAGTTTTAATTTAATTGGTGGCAATGCAAAAAAATATGAAAAAAATCATGAATATATTTATTGGTATAAAAAAAACAATAGCAGCTATATTTTTAATAAAGATGATGCAAGACAACCATATAGTAAAGAATTTCTTTCAAAACTAAAAATGAATGAAAATGGTGATTATGTTTATTCAAGAGGTCTGGGAAGAGATGGAGAAAAACTAAATCGTAAAAAAGAAAGTACAATTAATCCACTTGGGAAATCTCCTTCTGATGTTTGGGATGATGTTAAAAATTATTCGCCTACAAGAAATGAAAGATTAGGATATGCAACCCAAAAGCCTGAAAGAATCCTAGAACGCATTATCAAAGCCTCATCAAACGAAAACTCCATAGTAGCCGATTTCTTCGGTGGAAGTGGAACAACCGCTGCCGTTGCCGAGAAACTAGGTCGCCGTTGGATAAGCTCAGACATCGGCAAACCATCTATCATGGTGCAACGAAAACGGCTTATCGACAATGAGGTCAAACCTTTTCTTTACCAAAGCATCGGCGATTATCAAAAAGAGGCGTTAGAGTCTAGTCGTATGTTTAAACGCATCGGCGATTTATCTGCTGTCATCATCTCTCTTTTTAGCGATGATAGCGGAAGCGGTGCGTTATCTTTTGGAAGCGAACATCCGCAAAATCTGGGCTACATCAAAGACAAAAAAACGCTTGTATTTATAGACAGTCCAAACAAGATGACGGGCAGAGCGACACTCAAAAAAGCGATAGAACTGCGTGATAATTTCTTAGGCGGTTGGGATAAAGTGGTCGTTTTGGGGTGGAACTTTGCTTATGATATCAGCTCTGCCATAAATGAACTCTCCGATAGCAGGCTTGAGATATTGGTTATTCCGCCCGATTTGCTTGACAAACTAAAAAGCAAAGCAACCTACAAAAAACTCGTCGATAGCGGAAAGATACGATTTAGCTCACTCCAATATTTAACCATCAAACCCATAGAGAAAAAAGTCTATGACAGCGAACTTGAAGAGCTAACTATAAAACTTGACAACTACATCTTGCTAAGTCCCGACAACATTCCGCTTGACGATGCGGACAAAAAATCGCTTCAAGAACTTTTGGCTCATGACCCTCTTGCTCTCATTGAGTACTGGAGTATCGACCCTGACTATGACGGAGTAACTTTTAGAAGCAAATGGCAGGATTACAGAGAAAACATCGCAAACGACGGCGACCCTTTACATGTAGTTTATGAAGCCAAAATCATGGTTGCACGAAAAGAGAGAAGAGTTGTAAGTGTTAAGGCGGTAGATGTGTTTGGTTTTGAGTCTGTAGTAAAAGCGGAGGTGTAAAGTGGCAACACCTATCAATACGCTAACAGGCGACATACCTTTACAACTTGCAAAAACTCTTACATGTAAAGTAGATGAACTTTGGCAAAGCGGAGAGTTTTTAACTCTTGTTACGCCTACTACGGCAGATCTCTTGAAGTTTTGGTTTTGTGAACCGCATACCACGCAGCGAGAGATAAATTTTCATAGAGGGCAAAAAAACGCTATCTTGAACACTATTTATCTGCATGAGATTTTAAAAGTAAATAGCGTTTTAGAGATTTACGAAAAGTGCGACAAAGAGCTGATACCGAAGTTTAACCATACGCTTTTGGCAAAAGAGAAGTACAAAGTGCCGAAATACGCCATGAAGATGGCAACGGGAACGGGAAAAACTTGGGTGATGAACGCTCTTTTTGTTTGGCAATATCTAAACGCAAGAGCCGAAAGAGAAAAAAGCGGAAGATTTACTAAAAACTTTTTGCTTATCGCTCCGGGGCTTATAGTCTATGAGAGACTGCTTGATAGTTACATGGGCAAAGAGAGAGAAGATGGAAGCCGTGATGTAAACACAAGCGACATTTTCAAAAACAGAGAACTGTTTTTACCGCAAAGATATGAAGTGACTATAAAAGCATTTTTACAAAGCAGTGTCGTCAAAAAAGATGAGATAGGCAAAAAAATTACAAGTGACGGATTTATCGCCATCTCAAACTGGCACTTGTTTATGGGCAAAGATGAAGAAAAAGAGGAGATAAGCCCACTTGATGACCCAAGCGGAGTGATAGCAGACATTTTCCCCGCTCGCCCAGGAATAAGTGCAGGAAATAGCTTAGAACAACTAGACGGAGCATATTTTAGCGGCGGCGAGATAGAGTATTTGGCAGAACTTGATGATTTGGTAGTTATGAACGATGAAGCTCATCACATACATGAGAACAAAACGGCAGGAGAGATACAAGAGGTCGAGTGGCAAAAATCTTTAAACTTTATCGCAAAAAACAAAGGGAGCAAGTTTGTTCAGATAGACTTTTCGGCTACGCCTTACGACACGACGGGAAGCGGACAAAACAGAGCCAAACACTACTTTCCGCATGTCATAGTTGACTTTGACCTAAACGCCGCCATAAAAGACGGTTTAGTTAAGATGATAACGATTGACAAGCGAAAAGAGCTTTCGACTTTGGAGCTTGACTTTAAAGCACTTCGTGATGAGGGAACAAACAAGGTTATCAGTCTGAGTGACGGGCAAAAAGTGATGATTCAAGCAGGGCTTACAAAGCTAAAAATCCTTGAAAAAGATTTTAGCAAACTTGACAATCCTAAACATCCCAAAATGCTTATCATGTGTGAAGAGACGGAAGTTGTCCATTATGTCGAGGAATTTTTGGTTGAGATAGGCTTAAGAGATGATGAGTTTATGGGAGTTCATTCAAAGAAAAACGGAGAGATTCCAAAAGAGGAGTGGGAGCGGCTCAAACAAAAACTCTTCAATATAGACAGCTATGAAAATCCAAAAGTTGTTATCTCCGTTTTGATGCTCAAAGAGGGTTTTGATGTCAGCAATGTTTGCGTCATAGTTCCGCTTCGCTCAAACCAATCTTCTATCTTATTGGAGCAAACCATCGGGCGTGGGCTTAGACTGATGTTTAGAGAACGAGAGTTTGAAGATGAAAAAAATGAAAATCGTCAAAGAGTTTTAAAACAAAAACTTAGTCCTAGTTCCTATCTTGATGTTTTAAGCATAGTTGAACATCCTGCTTTTAGCCAGTTTTACGGGGATTTACTAGCAGAAGACGAGTTTGGTTTTGATGAAAATGAGCCAAAAGAGGGAACATCTACGGGCGACATGATAAAAGTGGGGCTTAAAGAGAACTATGAAGAGTATGACATGGCATTTTTGGAGATCATCAAAGATGAAGAGGAGGAGTTAAACGCACCTGAGTTTGATGTAAATGCACTTCCGACATACATGTACAATAGTTTGGAACAGCTCAAATCATGGACGGTCAGAGGCGAGGTTTTTCACTCTGAGGAGCTAACGGTTAAAACAACTTTTGGCGATTACACCATTAGCGCAGATCTCTTTAGCGCAAACAGTTATAACGAGTATCTGCAAAAGATTTTAGAGATTTTAACGCATAAAATGGGGCAGTTAAGAGTTCGTGGAAACAACCGTGCTCTGCCGTCTATGCAAATCTACCAGCCGCAGCTTTTGGGAGTGTTGGACAGATACATACGAGAGAGGCTTTTTTCGCAAAGTTTTAACCCTTTTCTTGATGAAAATTGGCGTGTTTTGATGCTTAAAAATGCAAACATTACGCCGCATATCACAAACGCTATCCAAAGGCTCATACATGATATGCAAAACTCCACGACTTACATAAAACCCGTTGTCAATAAAATCTTCTTTTCAAAGGTTGCAAGTCTAAATATGAGAGCAAATTACGCACTTGATTTGCAAAAAACCATTTACGAAAAAACAGCTTATCCGTCAAACAAAGGCGGATTTGAAAAGGCGTTTTTGGAGTATTTGGACACCGATAGCAAAGTTTTAAAGTTTATAAAAATACTTGAATTTAAACATGACTTTGCAACGATTGGCTACTTTAGAGATGACGGACTTATGGCTAGTTACTATCCTGATTTTATGGTTGAGACTGACTTACATGTATATTTGGTCGAAACAAAATCCGACAAAGATTTAAAAGATGTAAATGTCAAGCAAAAGCAAAGAGCCACGCTTGATTTTGTAAGGCGGATAAATTCACTTGATGAAGAGCTAAGAGACTCTAAAACTTGGGGCTACTTGCTTTTGGGTGAAACTCAATTTTACAGCCTTCAAAAAAGCGGTGCGGATATAGAAGACTTAGCAAAAAGTGCTAAAATAAACGAGAGTTCTTTAAGCGGAAGTTTGTTTGATGGTTAGACGCTCTTTATCTAGCGCATCAAGCTAGAGTCTAAAAGAGGGCGGTTAAATATATCAATAAAAAATCCATAATAATGCAACTTTTGCTCTGTTTAGTTTTTAATTTTTCTGTGGTATAATTCCTTCGTTTGGATAACAATGTAAATCTTGTCTGACTAACTACCAGACTACCATAAGTTAGGGTTAAAGCTTCGGCTTTAGCCCTTTTTTTTTGTCTTTTTTTTAGGCACGGTAGGGGTGGGTGGGAACTTGTGGAAAAGGAAATATTTTGTTATCCAATTTAATAGTAGTCTTTTTAATATTGATGGTGTTTACACCCGCTCTACATTAATCAAAACAGAGGGATTAGTTACCCCTCTGGCTACTATTTTTGCTCTATCCTTTGATACCATCAGCTCTAGGAGCCATTAAAAAGCTAAAAAACTGTTTTATATAGAGCATAAATGGAATGGTCCAAATCAGCGCAGAGAGCATATAGAGTGTGCTTGAATACTCCTCAAAATATGGAATCATACTTCTCATAAGTGTTGCTACTACAATCAAACCTACCATCAAGTGCGTATAGATGTTTGATGTCAGATGTCTTCCTGTATGTATCCAGCCGATGATTATCATAACCATCAGGTAAGCAAGACCATAGCCACCACTTGTGATGAGGTGTCTAAAATGAGATATATTTTCAAACTCACCGCTTAAAATCGCATAGCCCATAAGAGCATAACCAGCGCCAAGAAGTATAAAAATAAGGCTTAGATATATCACGTATGGTTGATTTATGATTACTTTATCTTTTAGTATATAGTCACTTGTAATGCCCAATATACCAGCTCCAGCAGCAAAACCAAGCCATCCAAGCGCAGAGTTGTTTGGGTATAAAAACTCAACTATTGTAAACGCCATAACGCTAAATATGGCAAGGTTTGTAACAGGAGGACGGGCAACATAGACATCATCTATCCCTTTATCTTCCATAAGTTCATTGACAGCTTCCATGTTTACGCGTCGCATAGCAAGAAGTATCAAGATAACACTAGCACCTAAAGCTACCTTTAGTATATCCATTGCAGGAGTTTTGGCAATTCCAGCCATAGAGGCAAAAAACCACGCTTCTATGATAAGAAGTGCCAACATTGTATATCCAAGTGAGGCATGTCTTTGAAGCTTGTCAAGAACGGCATCTTTTGCAAACCAGATAAGCCATCCAAGCATAGCGAGGTTTAGTATGGCTGAGAGATACACACCAGTTACATCTATAAACCAAAAGCTAACTCGTCCAGCTATCCATAAAATCATCACATTTTTAAGTTTTTTTCCGATGATAGGAACAAAACCAGGGAAAAGTTCAGGAAGTCCAGTTGTTAAAAACGCCATAGTCCCAGCAGTCACGATACCAAAAATCATCTCATAAACGTGCCAGACTAAGATATTTTCCATGAAAGGGATGTTTAAAACTCCACTCCAAACAAGTCCCCATAAAACCATTGAGATTATCATATATGGTGCAAGAAGCAGAAATATAGGTCTAAAACCATACGCTAGATATGGTGGAACATTTTTCTCATCTGGATAGTAAAGATAGTGGTTTGTAGCACGTAATTGTTGCTCTTTTTCTTCTATGTTGCTCATGATTTTAGCTCCAACTCAAATGTGTTTATTATCTCGCTATCTTGTAGTATCTCGGCACTTTTGCCATAAACATACTTATCATCTCTTTGATTTTGTACTATATCAAACTTAAATTTTTTGACAATATGCCCTGGATCTGCCTTTAGAAGCAACATCTCATCACTTAGGCGGATAGCCTCCATCAGGTCGTGGGTTATAAAGAGGACACTTAACTCTTTTTTGCTTATCATATCTATCAAAACGCTTTGAAGCTCTTTTTTAAGCCCAATATCAAGAGCAGAGAATGGCTCATCTAAAAATAGCAGAGATGGTTTTGTGACCAACGCTCTTGCAAAAGAGACTCTCTGCTTCATACCGCCACTCAAATCTTTTGGAAATTTATCAAAATCATCTTCTTCAAGCCCAAAACGAAGCGCAATCTCTTGTGATTTTTTGATAGCCTCGCTCTTTTTTTCGCCCTTTGCAATTAGAGCTAGTGAGATATTGTCAATCACATTTTTCCATGGAAGAAGTCTTGGCTCTTGAAATGCAAAAGCAGTGCTTAAAAATGTGTTTTTAACGCTTCCCTCTTCAACATCAAGCAAGTCGGCACAGAGGTGAAGAAGTGTTGTTTTACCGCCTCCACTTGGTCCGACTATCGAGAGAACCTCGCCTTTGTTTAGTGTAAAGTTTATATCGTGCAATATTTTTGTAAATCCAAAACTATGATTTAACCCTTTTACTTCTAATCTCTCCATAACTCAACCTCTCGCTTTATCGGCTCTAAGATAATGTACTCTATAAACATCAGTGAGCCTATCATGATAGTAACGATGGCCAATGCTGTTGGAGTGTCTAACTGACTTCTAGCAGTTGCCAAAGATGCGCCTATGCCATCACTTGTTGCTAAGAGTTCTGCCATGATAACTATCTTCCACGCCATCCCAAGCGCACTAACCCATGCAGGAAATACATAGGAGAAGATATGAGGAAAATAGACATCAAGAAACTTCATGTGCCATGGAAAGCCAAAGCTCTTAGCCATCTCTTTTAAATCTCCATCAAGCGTTCGTGTTCCTTGAAGCGCGCCAACAAAAATGATAGGAAAAGAGGCAACGATTACTGTAAATATAACAGTCTCATCTCCCATTCCAAACCATATCATTGCTAAAACTATCCAAGCAATCGGAGGCATACCGACAAGAATTGTCACAATTGGACGACTCATCATAGAAGCTGTCGCAAAAAAACCAGCCAGAAGTCCCAAAGCAGTTCCAAAAAGAAGTGAAATCCCAAAACCAACAGATGCACGATAGAGAGTTGTTTTTATCTCAGCTATAACATTTGCATCATTTAGCATTGCGTGAAGTGTTTTAAAAGTCTCCAATGGGGAGGGAAGAACTAAGTCGCCATAAACCTGATTTCCGCTGTCCCAAAGAGCGATAAAGAGTAAAATAGAAGCAACCGCTCCCCATCCACTCCAGAGAAATGCAGGAAAATCTTTTAATATTTTTAATGCAAACTTCATAAGTTACAGCCCATAGTAAAAGCTGTCTTGAGGAAGTTTGTCTCCAATACTCTTTGGATCTTCAGCTTTTAGTACATCAAAGAAAAACTCTAGCTCTTTTTTTGCATCTTTTGCACTTATATTTTTAAGCCTAACATGTTCTATTGAGTCGCTTACGCCATCTTCTCTTAACATATCAAGAGTTTTTACGACTTCCTTTGCTGCCTCTTTAGGGTTTGCCTTATACCATGCAAGAGCTTTTTCATACTCTTCGTTAAATCTTTTAATGATATGTTCATCTTTTATATGCCCCATAACTGCGATTCCAGCTTGAGGAATATCTCCATTTGTGTCAAACACCTTTGCCCACTCTTTTTGCAAATCAACACTTCTAAACAAATCTGGCGCTACAAGGCTAACAGGGAAAGATTTTGTTTTTCTAAGAGCCATTGAGATAGCAGGTTCAGCCAAAAGTGCATGGTCAACTCGTCTCATAATAAGCATCTGCATAGCATCAACGGGAGAAGCCACATAAAGCAGTTCAAAATCTTTTTGCGGGTCTAAACCCTCTTTTTTTAGAAGCTGTTTAAAAACGATGTCTGGCATATCTGCGCGAAATGGAACAGCTATTTTTTTGCCCTTGAAATCTTTAAGGGTTTTTAGCGAATCATCTCGGCTAATCATCCCCAAAATACCCCAAACAGAGACATTGAGAAGTTTTATATCTACACCTTTGTTGTGTAGAATTGCTGCTGTATTTGTCGGTATAGCTATAAAATCAGCACCGCCTTTAATGGCGATAGCACGGAGTTCATCTGGATTTTTCCATAGTTTAAACTCAACTTTATCGGCTACATCCCCAAGTGCATTTGTCTCAATCATATGTAAAATAGGGTGTGAAACTGATGCAAATGGACCAGCGATTACTATTTTGTCTAATTTTTGAGCTCCAAATAGTGAAACAGTGACTAACATAAGCGCAAAAAAACTACGTATAAAACTTCTCATTTTTTTTCCTTTGGTGTTGTTTAGTGTAATATTATCAATAATGATATTAATTATCATTGATTCTAATCAATATTAGAATAGATAACCCATTCTAAAGATATATCTTCTTTTCTCAAGAGGTTGATACTCTTTTAAATTGTAATTACTAAGGAATGATACCCCAAAACCAAAATGAATCTTTGGTTTTGCAAATGGTAAAAACTCAATTTGAGGTGTTATGTACCCACTCTCCCCACTAAATGCTTTAAATGGCAACATTGCTCTAAGTTGAGCGTTTGTATCGCTACCCATACTGGTTTTTGTATTGTATATAAAATTATATTCTACTCCGATATTAAACTGTTTTGTAACTGCTTTTGTAGTTGCAAGGTCTAGTGATAGTTCATCTCCAAAATCATAATCATTATGTGCTTTTGGTCTATAAGTGTACATAGTATGTGCAGACGCTTCCCAACTATCACTTATCATTTTTGTAACTCCGACCCCAAGTTTATACTCAAACTCTCCTGTTCCCATTTGCGTTGGAAGAGGCGTATTTACGCCATTTGCTATTGGTGGAGATACCTTAAAAGAGCCATTTGTAGAGCCTGTTGGAAGTTTTAGTCCACCATCAACACTGAGCTGAAATCCCCACTCTTGCATAGGCATAAGAACATGCCTTGCGATTAGCAAAATATCGCCTAAACCTTTGTTTTGTATCTCAACTGCATTGCCTCCAAGCGATGCAGTTGCTTCTATATTTTTGTATGGAACCATCACTCCTATCGAGGTCTCATCACTCAATCCGTAGTACAAAGAAACCAAAGTTATATTTGCTGTTGCATCTAAGCTCTCTCTGTTTTGAACCTCATTTGTTTTGTTAAACATATTTTTTCTATCAAAATTTATCTGTTTTATTTCAGCTTTTAATTTTCCTTGAGGCATAACTAAAGCCCCGCCTTTTGAGTTTATAGCTGGGATTACATCTGCGCTTAGTAAAAATGGTACAGCTGTTAATGCCAAGATAGTTTTTTTCATAATTTTTCCTTTTATAGTAATGATATTCATTCTTAATTAGAAGTTTAGATAAAACAAACTTAATAGAAGATAAATATGATACTCATTATCATAAATATATCTTTTAACAACTTTGAGCTAAAATTGCACCATGAATTTTGAACAATACAAAAAAGCAGTAGAGCTTCTAAATCTCTACTCGTATCACTACTATCTCCTTGATGACGCAATTACCACCGATGAAGTTTACGACAAGCTCTACCACGAGGTTTTGGAGTATGAAATAAACCATAAAGAAGATGTCTTAAAAAACTCTCCGACTCAAAGGGTAGGCGACGCTATCTCTGAGGGGTTTGTAAAAGCTCCTCATCTAAGCCGTATGTGGAGTTTGGAAGATGCTTTTAACTCACAAGATTTAGAAAAGTGGCTTACTAAAACATACAAGCTAGATAAAAACATAACATTTTATTGTGAGCCAAAATATGATGGTGCATCGCTAAATCTTATCTATGAAAATGGAGACCTTATCCAAGCTATCACAAGAGGCGATGGAGAAATAGGTGAACTAATAACACAAAATGTAAAAACTATCCGCTCAGTTCCTCTCTCAATAAAACATAAAGATAAAATTGAGATTCGTGGAGAGGTTGTTATATATAAAGATGAGTTTGAGAAAATAAACCAAGAGAGAGCAAAAAATGGCGAGGCTCTCTTTGCAAACCCAAGAAATGCGGCTGCTGGGAGTTTAAGACAGCTTGACTCTAAGATAACAGCTTCAAGAAATCTAGTATTTTTGCCTTATGGTGTCGGAGAGAACACGCTTGAGCATAAACTACTAAGTCAAAAGATGGAGTATATCTACTCTTTAGGATTTAAAAACCCACCTCTAAGAGCCACATGTAAAGATTTTGATGAGATAGAGACAGTCTACGGCGAGATGAATAAAAATCGTGATAGTTATGAGATGATGCTAGATGGAATGGTTGTAAAAGTAGATGAAATAGCCGCTCAGATAGATATGGGCTACACTGTTAAAAATCCCCGTTTTTCAGTTGCATACAAGTTTCCAGCAGTTGAGAAGATAACCACCATAAAAGAGATAGTCCTTCAAGTCGGACGAACAGGAGCGGTTACTCCAGTGGCAATTGTAGAGCCTACAAACATAGATGGGGTTATAGTTGAGCGCGCAACTCTGCATAATTTTGATGAGATAGCTAGAAAAGATATTCGTTTGCATGACAAAGTAATCATCCTTAGAAGCGGCGATGTAATCCCTAAAATCATAAAAGTTCTAACACATGAACGAGATGGCAGTGAAGTAGAGTATAAGAGACCGACAACTTGCCCAGTATGCCAGAGCGAACTCCTTGATGAGGGTGTCCTTTTGAAGTGCCAAAACCTTACATGTGAGGCAAGAGTTATAAACTCAATCATCTATTTTGCTTCAAAACCGTGTCTAAATATAGACGGTTTGGGCTCTAAAATAGTGGAGGCACTTTTTAACTCAGGAGTTGTGAGCAGTGTTGTTGATCTGTTTGATTTGACACTTGAGAAACTCTTAGCATTAGAGGGTTTCAAGGAGAAAAAAGCTCAAAACCTGCTTGATGCCCTAGATAACGCAAAAGGGTGTGAGTATTGGCGTTTCGTAAACTCTCTTGGGATTGAGCATATCGGAGAGGTTGCGTCAAAAACTCTAAGTGCAAAATTTGGAAGCGGTTTTTTGGATGCTACAAAAGAGCAGATAGTTGCACTTGAGGGTATAGGCGAGGAGATGGCAGAGTCTGTTTTGGAGTTTGCCAGAGTAAATAGAGAGACCATTTTAAAACTGCAAACTATTTTAAAACCGCTAGAGCCTATTAAAAGAGAAGAGGCAAAAGAGAACCCATTTAAGGGTAGAAGTGTAGTGCTCACTGGAAGTATGAGCGAGTCAAGAGATGTTATAAAAGAGATGCTAGAGCGTTTAGGTGCAAAAGTGGCGAGTTCGGTATCTAAGAAAACTGATTTCGTAATTTATGGTGAAGATGCGGGAAGTAAATATGACAAAGCTATGGATTTGGGCGTGGCGTGTTTAAATGAAGATGAGATGAGGGGTAAAATTGAGCAGACTTGATAACTATCTGGTAGAAAACGGACAATGCGAGAGCAGAAACAAAGCGCAAAGCATCATAAAAGAGGGACTTGTAAGCGTAAACGGTGAACAGATAATCAAGAGTTCTCATACTCTAAAAAGTAGCGATAAAGTGCTAGTAAAAGAGCATAAAGAGTATGTCTCAAGAGGTGCTTTTAAACTCAGTGCTTTTTTGGGCGAATTGTCTCTTAATCTAAAAGATAAAACAGCCCTAGATATCGGCTCTTCAACTGGCGGTTTTACGCAGGTTTTACTAGAAGAGGGTGTAAAAGAGGTAACTGCCGTAGATGTTGGACGTGAACAGTTACATATAAGCCTAAAAAATGATGCAAGAGTCCACTCATTTGAGGGTTGCGATATAAGAGAGTTTGAGAGCGAGAAAAAGTTTGACATAGTTGTAAGTGATGTTGCTTTTATCTCTCTGCTTCATATCCTAGATGATGTAGATAGACTCTCAAAGGATAAAATCATCCTCCTTTTTAAACCACAATTTGAAGTAGGACGAGAAGCAAAAAGAGACAAAAATGGTGTAGTAACAGATGAGAAAGCAATTTTACAGGCAATGATAAAGTTTGAAGACGCATGTAGATTAAAAGGGTGGAAACTCGTTTTAAAATCGCCCTCAAAACTAACAGGTAAAGAGGGGAATCTGGAGTATTGCTACTTTTTTGAGAAGTAAAATATGACAAATTGCAATACTTTTTGAGTCGTTTTGCTTTTTCTCGTTCCCAAGTTTCACTTGGGAATGCATACATGTAAAATAATAAACTAAGATACACACTCCCAAGTACAGCATGGGAGCGAGAAAGAAAATACTTTTTGAGTCGTTTTCTCGTTCCCAAGTTTCACTTTTCTCGTTCCCAAGTTTCACTTGGGAATGCATACATGTAAAATAATAAATTAAGATACACACTCCCAAGCACAGCATGGGAGCGAGAAAAAAAGCGACGCTTAAAAATGGTAGTTTTTCTTTATCGCTAGAGGATATAAACGTAAATAGTTTAGCAAATAAACAACGGAGACAATAGATGAATAGTTTTATGATAGATGTTGTAGGTATCGTAGGTGTTGCAATAGTTGTGGTGACATATTTTTTACTGCAGAGCGAAAAGATAGACTCAAAAGGTTTTCTGTACTCGTTTCTCAACGCTTTTGGTTCGCTGCTTATTATGTATTCGCTTCTTTACAACTGGAATCTTGCCTCTTTTATCATAGAGTTTTTTTGGATTTTGATAAGTATATACGGGCTTAAAAAGTGGTATAGAAGCAAAAGGCAAAAGAGTGATAACTAAGTATGCATTGCTAGATAGATAGTAGTATTTATTCTATTGACTAACTTATCGTATTGTGATAACATACCAATATGATAAAATCTTTTAAATGCAAATATACAGAGCAACTTTTTGAGGGTAAATACCAGAAGAAATTTTCTGCGTCTGTTAATAATGTCGGCAAAAGAAAACTCGATATGCTTGAAGCATCGTTTGATGAGAGCGATTTAAGAGTTCCTCCTTCAAATCATTTTGAGTATTTGAAGGGCGATTTAAAAGGTTTTTGCAGTATCAGGATAAATGAGCAGTTTAGAGTGATTTTTAGATTTGAAAATTCCAATGCTTATGATGTATATATTGATGATTATCACAAATAAAGGAGTATAAAATGCAAGCAATAAGACCAAGCACGCACCCAGGTGTTATTTTAAGAGATGAGTTTACTCTGCCTCTTAATCTCACCCAAGCCCAATTGTCGCATGACTTAAATGTAGGCATTAAGACGCTTAGCGAGCTTTATAATGAAAAAAGAGGCATAACTTCTTTGATGGCTCTAAAGCTATCTGAATATTTCGGTACTACGCCACAGTTTTGGCTAAATCTACAAAATAATTATGATTTATACAAAACTTATGAAAAAGAGAAAGAAAATATACAAAACATTACCCATAGAGTTGCGTAAATGGTGTCTTTAAAAAACAGCACATCCATAGCAATAGGCGGTTTTGACGGTATGCATATCGGGCATCAACAACTTTTTAATGCACTTGATGAAAATAGTACGATAGTTGTTATCGAGACTGGTTATGCAAATATAACTCCAAAAAAAGAGCGTGAAAATTTTTCTCATCATCCTATTATGTATCTTGAGTTAGATGAGATTCGTCATTTGAGTGGCAAAGAGTTTGTGGCTTTTTTAAAAGAGAAATTTCCAAAGCTAAACAAGATTGTTGTCGGTTATGATTTTCATTTTGGTAAAGATAGAAAATACTCATTTAACGACTTAAGAGAGATTTTTCTAAAAGAGAATGAAGACGCAGAGGTAGAGGTTATAGATGAAGTAACTCTTCACGGAGATTCTGTTCACTCTCATAAAATAAGACTTAAACTTCAAATCGGCGATATAAAAGGTGCAAACGGATTTTTAGGACATAACTATACGGTAAAAGGGAGTGTAGTACGAGGACAGGGCATAGGTAAAAAAGAGCTGGTTGCTACAATAAATCTAGAAGCCAAAGAGTATCTGATGCCAAAAGAGGGAGTTTATGTAACTCTGACACGCATTGATGATGAGGAACATTTTCACCCTTCCGTTTCGTTTGTAGGTCATAGAATCACAACTGATGGAAGTTTTGCACTAGAGAGCCATATACTTGATGGCGAGGTTATCTGCAGAGAGAAGGCTACTATAAGTTTTGTCTCATTTATCAGAGAAAATAGAAAATTTGACTCTTTAGAGGAGTTAAAAAAAGCGATACACAAAGATATTGCAACTGCTTCAAAGGAGCTAAAATTTCTACAATTATAAAAGAGTTAGATAGAGAGTATCTACTAAGCACACAAGATATAGATTTTAAGTTTTATCAAAATGAGAGAGATTTTAGAGTTGATGAAATCGCCAAAGATGAGTTTTTAGGCAGAGGAAATTATCTCATATTAAAGATACAAAAAGTCGAGATAACTACATGGGATATGATAGCTGTTTTTGCAGAACTCTTAGAGCTTCCTGCACAAAAGATAGGTTACGCTGGACTTAAAGACAAACATGCAACAACTACTCAGTATATCTCAGTAGAGTCAAAATATGAGCCACTACTTAAAAATTTTCAACATAAAAATATAAAAATTTTAGAAAAGACAAGACATTCGCATTCTATTAGAATGGGTGATTTAAAAGGCAACAGATTTAGTATAAATCTTTATGATGTTGATGTTATGGACGCTGGTAAAATAGAGAAAGTTGCTAGAAAGATAGCAAAAAATGGACTTCCAAACTACTTTGGCTATCAGAGATTTGGACGAGATGAGGGTAGCATTACACAAGCAAAAGATATGCTAAAGGGAGAGATTTTTATCGAAGACGCAAAGATAAAGAGCTTTTTGATTTCGGTATATCAGAGCCACTACTTTAATGAGTGGCTAAGAGAGCGAATAATTTTGAGCAGAGAGAAAAACAACGGTGAGTTCTTACTTTTGAGCGGAGATGTTTTACTTTCAAAAGATGGCAAACTCTCAACACCAAAGATAGTTCCAACAAAAGAGTTTGCTCAAAACAAAATAGTTCCAACAGGTCTTTTATGTGGTAGAGATACATTTCGTGCAAAGTACGAAGCAAGAGAGATAGAAGAGAGATTTGATGATGAGTTCTTACAAGAGAAGGGTCAAAGAAGAGAAGCTCTTATCTATCCAAGCGACATAGAGTGTAAATTTGTAAAAAAAGAGACTATGCTAACGCTTTCTTTTTCTCTGCCAAAAGGCTCTTACGCAACTGTATTTTTAGAGAGTATTGCAGGGAAAAACTACACTGCAAAAGATGTAAAACAGGACAAAAGTAAAAAAAATAGATAAAAAACTTATTTTATTATAAAAGTTTAATCCTAATTTTACTATAATCACACAATTTTTACGAGGCAAGGGAGAACACCTATGGGTGAATTGTTCACATTTTTTGGTCTAATTTCTCACGAAAAGACTTTTATCTATATGACACATATGTTGCTAGCAGCTGGTATCGCACTAGTTCTAGTTAGAATGGCTATGTCAAATCTAAAAATTGTTCCAACTGGAACTCAAAACATAATGGAAGCATATATTTCTGGTGTTCTTAAAATGGGAACAGATGTTATGGGGCAAGAAGCTGCTCGTCGCTATCTTCCACTTGTTGCAACTATTGGTCTTTTTGTTGGTATTGCTAACTTAATCGGTGTTATTCCAGGTTTTGAAGCTCCTACTGCATTTTTAGAGTTTGCGTTTACACTTGCACTTTCTGTATTTGTTTACTATAACTTTGAAGGTATCCGTCGTCAAGGTGTTGTTAAGTACTTTAAACACTTTTTAGGACCTGTTTGGTGGTTATACTGGTTGATGTTTCCTATCGAGATAGTTTCTCACTTTTCTCGTTTAGTATCACTAAGTTTTCGTCTTTTTGGAAATGTAAAGGGCGATGATATGTTCTTAATGGTTATCCTTATGCTTGCACCTTGGGTTCTTCCTATGATACCATATGCACTTCTTACATTTATGGCATTTTTACAAGCGTTCATCTTTATGATGCTTACTTACGTTTATCTTGGTAGTGCTGTAGCTGTCGAAGAGCACTAAGCCTTATCTATGCAAAAAGAGAAATTCGATAGAATTATCAGCTTTTTGCTTGGAGCATCATGGGCAATAGTCTTATTTGGTGCTCTTATAACCTTCCAAATTTTCTCTCCTTTAGGTCTTTCACTGGCTCTTTTTATAACAATTACTTTTATAGTTATTTCACTATTTTTAATTTTAGCTCTTGATGCTTTTGCGATAAACAGAGAAAAATATTATGAGATGAAAAAGCAGAGCGAGTTATTGGAAAAAATCTACTCCAAAGAGCCAAAATAACTTTGAGCAATAAACAAATCTCTCTTCTGTTTACACTTCTTCTAGCATTCTTATATATCTTTTTTGAAAATGATTTAACTCTAAAGCAAGAAGACGATAATGTTAAAAAAAATGAAAAATATTATCAGACTAAAATGTGTCAAGAACTAGGCGGTAAGATAGAGTATGTACTCCCAGATAAAACGAGAGTAGATTGTTTAACAGACGAATATGCGATAGAAGTTGATTTTGCTAAAAAATGGGCAGAGGCTATTGGTCAATCACTTTATTATGCGCAGATAACTGGTAAAAAACCAGCTATCGGATTTATAGTTGAAAATGGCGATGATAGATATATAAAAAGAGTAAAAACTGTTTCAGAAAAGTTTGAGATAAAAATTATACTATTAGAAAAATAGTATTTCTAGATTGAGCAAACTCTATTTCTTCCGCTCTCTTTTGCCATATATAGGGCTCTATCTGCACGTTCAATGATAGATTCAAGAGAGTCATTTGCGCTATACGTGGAGACTCCAAAACTAGCAGTTACACTTTTTACATTAGCGAAACTATGCTCCTCAATTTTTGCTCTTAAATTTTGAGCAACAAGCAAGGTATTTTCTATATTTGCTTCTAAGCAGACTACAATAAACTCTTCTCCGCCCCATCTGCCAATAATATCAACCTCTCTTAGGTTCTTTTTTAATCTATTAGAGAACTCTTTTAAAACAGAATCTCCAACAAGATGTCCATATCCGTCATTTATATTTTTAAAGTAATCTATATCTATGACAATAATAGAAAATATACTATTGTTACGTTTTGCTTTTTTTAGCTCATTCTCTATCGTTTCATCTATCTTTGCTCGATTGTAAACACCAGTTAATCGGTCTGTTATATAGAGTTTTTTTAGTTTTGCTTTAGCGGTAGAGAGTTTTTGGTGGCTTTTGTGAAGTTTATCTATGAAAATATTTATAGAAGTTATTACTTGACCGAGTTCATCATCTGCGATTGTATTTAAACGCTTTTTAAAATCAACATTTCCTTTTGCTATCTCTCTTGAGTCGATAACGATATTTTTAATCTTCTCTTTTAAATCCTTATGCACAAAAAATATAATCATAGTAGATAGAATAAACCATAATAAAAATATTAGATTGCCATTAAATAGTAGAAATTTAATCTTTTCATAAATTGAGTTTACATTTGATTCCATATGCTCTTTGATTTTTAACTTTAGCTCATTAAACTGCTCATTTATAGAGTTATATCTTTGAACTAAAATCCTTGTATCGGTATCAATATTTTTATAGTCGTAATTCTCTTGGATTATCTTAACAGATACCTCTTTTACTTTTTTATAATACTCATTGAAGGAAACAAGAGCATCGTTTGCTTCATTGCTATAAGTAGTATTTGAAAACTTTTGTAAATTTTTTCTTATACTGTTTGCATCATATTGGGAGTTGTCTAGCCACTCTACTTCTTTAGCGCTTACTGCGTTATTTGTCTCATTAACTATTTTATGAAGCAAGAATATATTGTCGTAAGAGATTTCTTGTAGAGGTATAAGCTCTTTGTTAAACTCTTGAATAGAATTTTGCATACTGTACATGTAGTAAAATGCAAATATATAAAAAGGCAGTACAAGCACAAGACCAAGTGCAGGAGCAAGTAAAAACTTTTTAAGAAGTGATACTGAGAGGCAGTAACTGCGAAGAAATTTAATTGGATTCATATACTATTTTCCACTCTTTTTTAAGATCTTTTTTTTCTATATACGCTATGGTATTTGGTTTTTTTAGTTTATCTACTATTTCTTTGTAGTCTAATTTTTTTGTTATTGATTTTTGACCACTAAATAACAGCCTTGTCCAGTAGCTGTTGTACTCTGGTACACTCTTGCACAAAATTGTGGTACAAAAATTACGATGTAATGTTTCATCTTTAGATAAAAGAGGTTCCACTTTGATACCCTGCGTTTTTGTTGTTTTTGCTAAATATATATATTGAATCATCTCTTTTGAAATTACATCAAAATCAGAACTCTTGTTTGTAACTATAATAATTTGAGCATCAAGCAAGGGAGTGATACAAAGTAGAAGAGTTATTATTTGTATTTTAAAAAATGTTCTCAAAATACAAAATCCAGAGCCATAGATAGTACATTCATACTTTTTGGATTGGTAGATGTGTTTAGATGGTAACTTCCATACTCGCCATCAGGAACTACATATTCATACTGAAATTTAAAATCTAAATTATCGTTGATATAGTATTTTACACCGAGTGTCTTTGATGATTGTGCAAGATTTTGAGATTGAAGGATGTAATCAAGAGAGGCAAAGCCACTGTTTGCTTCATATGTTGGTTTGTCCATCTCTGTTTTAGCGTATGTTATAAATGGTATAAACTTATCAAAACTGTATCCTAGAGTTGCGTAGTAGCCGTGTAAGTCAGCAAAAAAACTAGGTATTTTTCTTTGTCCGTACTCGCTACTAAAGATAAAATTGTTGTAGTCTATAAATATACCAAATCCAATATACTCTGATTTTTTATCTTTAAACTCATAACTATTTGCTAAAGTTGGATTTAAGAGCCTTATTCCATCAAATAGCTGATTTAGAGTATCGTTGGTTGCAGTGATATCTGCTCTTAGATATGTGGCTCTTGCTTGGATGGCTGGTGTGCCAAATGTAAAATTTGCAGTATATAAGTTCTCTATTTCAACATCTACTTTTTCATTTATAGAGTGAAAGGGAACTACTAGCTCTTCTCTTCCATATCCAGCTTGAAGTTCATAAAAATATCTGCCTATTATGTCCATATATGTTAATTGAAGACCATTGTACGAAGAGAAAGGAACTTGACCATAAACTTCAACACTCTCTCTAATCATAAGATTTGAGTATCCAACATTTAGATTTTGAGAATTTTTGTAATATGGAGTTCTTAGTCTGCCGAGTTTTATTGAGATATTTTCATTTATAGCATATTTTAAATATCCCCAATCTATCTTTGCATTTATTTCATCATCATAATCATAAGCACCAACACCTTGAAGAGTAAAAGATAGTTTTTCATCTATCTCTATTGTGGTTTGTACTCCAAGCAGAGAGTCTGTTTTAAAGTTTATATCATCTGACGAGCCATCTTTTTGAGAAATATCTTTTCTAAATATCTGAGTCTCATTATCGTTATAAACCGCACCTATAGTACCAAAGGTTTTTATATCAAATTCAATAGCATCTAGGTGCAATGAAAAAGTAAGCATAATAATAAGATAAAGTAATGATTTTGTTCTTTTCATGGTGAATTATTATATAACAAAAAACCTATTTTATAAATTATTTGGATTTTGTTTATGAAACTTAAAAGCATTAATTGGGTAAAATCCAACACAATCTTAATACTCTTTTATCAAGGAAATCTATGTTTGAAACAGTTATCGGACTCGAAGTCCATGTTCAATTAAACACAAAAACTAAACTTTTTTGCTCATGCCCAACGAGCTTTAATCATAAACAAAATATAAATACATGTCCAACTTGTTTAGCTCTTCCAGGTGCGCTTCCTGTGCTTAACAAAGAGGTTCTTCATAAGTCTATAATGTTTGGAGCAGCCGTTGGGGCAACCATAAATAAAACATCATATTTTGATAGAAAAAGTTACTTTTATCCAGATTCTCCATCTGCTTATCAGATTACACAGCTTTATACTCCAGTGGTAGAACATGGAAAGTTGCGCATCGATTTTGAGGATGGTTCGCATAAAACTATTCGTATAAATCGTGCTCATATCGAAGCTGATGCTGGAAAAAATATACATGACGGAGCTATCTCAAAAGTAGATTTAAACCGTGCAGGAACTCCACTCTTAGAGATAGTTAGTGAACCTGATATGAGAAGTGCCGAAGAGGTAACGCTCTATCTTAAAAAATTACACTCAATTATCCGTTACCTAGATATCGGTGATGCAAATATGCAAGAGGGTTCATTTCGCGTAGATGTAAATGTCTCTATCCGTCCAAAAGGTGATGAGAAGTTATATACTCGCGTAGAGATTAAAAATATAAACAGTTTTAGATTTATCCAAAGAGCAATAGAGCTTGAAGTAGAGCGCCAAAGTGATGCTTGGGAAGATGGCACTTATGAGAGTGAGATAGTTCAAGAGACTCGCCTTTTTGATCAAGTAAGACAAGAGACTCGCTCTATGCGTGGAAAAGAAGAAGCTGCTGATTATCGTTATTTTCCAGAGCCAGATTTGCTAAAAACAGTTATAACAGATGAGATGTTAGAGAAATACTCTAAAATCCCAGAGCTTCCAGATGAAAAGATGGCGCGTTTTGTAAAAGATTATGAGATGAATGAGTATAGTGCAAGTGTTTTAACTTCTGCGATAGAGATGGCTCACTATTTTGAGAGTATGATGGAAGAGGGAGTTAGCTCTAAAAATGCACTTACTTGGCTTACAACAGAACTTCAAGGCAGATTTAAAGGAGAGATAAATATATCAAACTCTCCAGTTGATGCAAAAAAATTAGCTCTTTTAGTAAAGAGAATCGAAGATGGCACGATAAGCGGAAAAGCGGCTAAAGATGTACTTGATTATCTGATGCAAAACAGTGTTGATGTAGATAGTGCAATTGACACGCTTGGGCTAAAACAAGTGAGTGATAGTGGTGCGATAGAGGCTATATGTGACGCGGTAATAGCTGCAAATGGCGATAAAGTAACGGAGTATCAAAGTGGAAAAGATAAACTTTTTGGCTTCTTTGTAGGGCAAGTTATGAAAGAGTCAAAAGGTAGTGCAAACCCACAAACAGTTAACGATATACTAAAAGCAAAGCTTGGATAAGAGCTTTGCTTAAGTCTCTGCTCTTAGATGCAGCATATAAAATCAACACCTCGAAGAACTACACAAAAACAAAACATTTCTTTTACAATCTTTTAGAAAATAGTAACTATAAATATAAAAAAGTTTTTGACTTTTTTATGATTGCACTTATATTTTCAAGTGTTTTTATTTTGATAAGAGAGGTTAAATCACATGTAAATGATGAACTTCTTTTTTATAATAATTATGTAGTCTCAGTTATATTTTTGATAGAGTATCTACTTAGATTTTGGATAAGTGGCAGTATTACCGAGGTGATTATAAAGCAGAGTGAACATGATGTTATGTTTGGAGCTGAGTTTAATCTCTCTCTTGCTCTTAGAGATATTTTTTATCAAAAAATCAGATATATAATCTCTGTAAAAGCTATTATTGACCTACTTGCAATTCTTCCATTCTTCCATGAGTTAAGGCTTCTTAGACTTTTCATTCTCTTTCGCGTTTTTAAGCTTTTTAGATATGCAAAGAGTATTCAAGTCTTTACCTCAGTAGTTGCTGCTAAGAAATTTGAATTTTTAACACTCTTTATTTTTGCTTCTATCGTCGTTTTTGTCTCATCAGTACTTATTTATGTGATGGAAGCTAACAATCCAGCATCACCTATAAATACGCTCTTTGAAGCAGTGTATTGGTCTGTTGTTACAATCTCTACAGTTGGATATGGAGATATAACCCCAATTACAGAGGCTGGAAGAGTTGTCGCCATCTTTGTTATCATAGCTGGAATCGCAGTTTTTTCATTTACAACATCTTTGATAGTTACCGCATTTACTGAAAAACTAGATGAGATAAAAGATACAAAGCTAATCGATGATATTGCAAAAAAAAGAGAGTTTTACCTTATCTGTGGGTATGAAAATATCTCTAAAGAGGTTGCAAAAAAACTTGTACAAAACAGTGAAGTGATAATCTTAGAAGAGGATGAACAAAAAGCCATACAAGCCAAAAAAGATGGATTTTTTGCACTTCATTACGACCCTGGAAGCATAGAGAGTTATCGAAAACTTCGTATAAATATAGAGACGCAAGTAAAAGCCATTTTGTGTTTAAGCCATAGTGATGTTGAAAATGTTTATACAGCTTTGACAGTTCGCTCTTTTAACAAAGATGTTTTTATCCTCTCTATATTAAAAGCTAAAGCAAATAGGAACAAATTGCTTTTTGCAGGTGTAAACGAACTTTTGTATGAAAAAGAGTTGGTTGGAATGATAGCAAAAGAGTTTGTTGGAAAGCCTGTTGCATTTGAAGCTATTCATGCTCTTCGTTCTAACTATAACGGTATAGATATGCAAGAGATTATTATAAATGAGAGAATTATAGAAAGTTTTAAAGCTGTAGCAGATTTGGAGTGCCATAAACATAGAATCATACTATTGGGCATATATAAAAAGAACAAAAGAAATTTTTATTTTAATCCAACATATGATACATCATTAGAAGTTGGCGATTATCTTCTTCTTATAGGCAACATGCAGTTTATAAAAGAGTTTACAGATAATCTGCACAAAGGAAAGTAGTGATGCATAAGATAGCTTTAATATTTGGGCATAATGATTATACATTTGAGATAGAAAAAAATATAAAATCTCACTATAAAAAGATATATATTTTTAATCTTGATGGACAGAGCGTATCTAAAGATAGCAATGGCTATGAGATAGAAGCTTTTGATTTGAGTGAAGATTGGGATGAGTTAAGAGATAGTGTAAACATAGATGAGTGTGAGGCATTTTGCATACTTGAGGATATGTCAAAAAATATATTTTTAACGCTCTCTCTTCGTGAGACATTTAAAAATTTAAAAATTGTAGCGCTATCTCAAGATAAAGAGAGTACAGATAAGCTTATCTTAGCTGGTGCATCAAAGATTCTTCCAACTACACAAACTACTGCAAATATTATTGTTGAAATGCTTAAAAAGCCGATGATTACGGAAGTTTTACATAATATCTTATATGAGAAAAGTAATGTGAAAATTGCTCAGATTATTGTAAAAAATGCCCAATATTTTGATGGGTTATTTGCATCAGATATAAATTGGAGCAAAGATTATAATATAACACTTTTATCTGTGATAGATGAAAATGGCGATACGGAATTTATCTACTCTGCAAAAGCAAAACATCAACAGATAAAAAATGGCTATCAATTTGTTGTTGTTGGATTTGAGCGAGATATAATAGAATTTGAGAAATTAATAGGAGGCGCAGATGAGTAGAGTAGGCGTAATTGGAGCTGGAAAATGGGGGAGCGCTCTAGCTTTTGCACTAAGTGAGAAGTGTGAAGTTTATATAACTTCAAGAACTCCCAGAGATATGAAAAACTTTGTCTCTTTGGAAGAGATTTTAAGATTAGAGTATTTGGTTATTGCGATACCAGCACAGCAAATCTCTTCATGGCTCAAAGAGCATTTTATCTACAATAATCAAAAAATATTAGTCGCAGCAAAAGGTATAGAAGCGACAAGTGGTAAGTTTTTAAATGAGATATATGAAGAGTATGTTCCTTCAGAAAATATAGCTTTTCTATCAGGCCCATCATTTGCAACCGAGGTTATGAAATCTCTACCAACGGCACTTGTCATAAACTCTAGCAATGAAGAGTTAAGCAGAGAATTCGCCTGTTTTTTTCCATCATTTATAAAAACATATACATCAACTGATGTTGCTGGTGCTGAAGTTGCGGGAGCTTATAAAAATGTTATAGCCATAGCCGCAGGTATCTGCGAGGGGCTTGGGCTTGGGAAAAATGCGGCAGCTTCACTGATTTCAAGAGGTCTGGTTGAGATGCAGAGATTTGGTAAAGTTTATGGTGCAAAAGAGGAGAGTTTTGTCGGACTAAGCGGAGCAGGGGATCTCTTTTTAACTGCATCTTCTACAATGAGTAGAAACTTTCGTGTCGGTTTGGGTATCGCTGAGGGAAAATCAAAAGAACAGATAGTAGAAGAGTTGGGAGAAGTAGCAGAGGGAATTGGAACTACATACGCACTTTATTCAATCGCTAAAGAGAAGGATTTATACCTTCCAATAGCAAGAGAAGTTTACAATATGTTAGAGGGTTTAGACCCGCATGTAAGCCTTCGCAACTTCTTGGCTAATTAGAGTAGTTAAAACTTTTTCTCTAAGATATAAGTTGAGATTTCTTTTAGCTCTTGTACAGTTACTTTTCCTTCAAGTGAAGGCATAACTCCAAACTTCTTTTTTGTCTCAACTGGAAAGAGCATCTTCTCTTCACTTGGATGCAGTGCATAGTCAATTATATACTTGATTTTATCCTCTTCATTTTCATAACGCTCTCTTGCTTTTTTAGCAATAGCCCAGTATGGCGGTGCTTTCATGTTGTCTAATTTTTCTTTTGTGATTTCACCCATAAGATGACACTCTCCACACTTCTTAGTTGCTAGTTCTTCTGGAGTCTCTGAAGCAAACATAGTGCATAATGCACCAACAATTAAAGATAAGCTAACTATTTTTTTCATGACAACACCCTTTTATATAAAATGAAATAATCAGGATTATAACATAGAATTATTAAAAGAGTTTGATTTTATATATATTTTTAATTTAAGAGCAAAAAGATAAAATATACAAATATCAAAAAAAAGAGATTTAAAAATGGTAGATATAGATATGGTTGTATATAAAAAAATAGCTGTTGCAATGATAATCGCACTTGTAGTTTTTCTACTCTCTTTTATGCCTTTTACACTTACTCAAGCCCTTCTTTTAGGGGTTATTGCTTTTTTGGTTACTCTTTGGACAAACGAGGGTTTGCCTCTTGGGGTTGTCTCTTTGCTTCCTATCGTTTTATTTCCATCATTTGGCATATTATCTACAAACCTTACAACTCAAAACTATGCAAATCCTATCATTTTTTTATTTTTGGGAGGCTTTTTTATAGCCATAGCTGTTGAGAAGAGTAATTTGCACAAATGGATAGCAAATAAAATATTTTCTATATTTCCAGCTACCCCAAAGGGAATTATTTTTTCTCTGACTATCTCCTCAGGTCTCATCAGTTCTCTTTTGTCAAACACAACAACTGCACTTCTGCTTATTCCTGTCGCACTATTTCTAAGCGATGATGCAAAACTAAAGATGAGATTTGCTCTGAGTGTCGCGTATGGTGCTAGTGTCGGTGGTATCTTGACTCCAATAGGAACTCCGCCAAATCTAATTTTGCTTGGATTTATGCAAGATAAGGGGATGGAGGCTTTCTCTTTTGTGGAGTGGATTTGGATGATGACGCCTTTGGTTTTTGTCATGTTTATAGCTGTTGCTTCTATTCTTAGTATCGGAGTAAGTGGCGCTAAAATATCTTTTGAAGAGGAGAAAAAAGAGTTAAACAGTGAGCAAAAAAAGATACTTTTACTGCTTGGTGGGATTATCCTTCTTCTTTTACTAAATGCTCCTCTTGGAAGTTACTGGGGTGGGCTTGGGTTAAATGAGAGTGTTGTTTTGCTTGGCGGAGGACTTTTGCTTTTTGCTCCGCCTTTTTCTATACTTGATTGGATGGATGACAAAGGTAAAGTTCCATTTAGGATAATGTTTCTCTTTGGAGCAGGATTTTCTATTGCCGCAGCTTTTAGTTCAAGTGGTTTAGCAAACGAGGTCGCTTCTTATCTTATAACTTTTAGCCAACACCCTCTGCTATTTATAATCTTATCTATCGCGGTTCTTGTAACATTTACAACAGAGATAACATCAAATACCGCTCTCATCTCTGTGATACTTCCCATAATCTACGCTCTTGCAATCCAAACAAATATGGACGCTAGGCTTTTTATGATGGTCGCAACTGTTTGTGCAAGTTACGCCTTTATGCTCCCAATCGCCACGCCGCCAAATGCCATAGCTATGAGCAGTGGCGCTGTCAATGTAAAAGATATGCTTAGATATGGGTTTGCGTTAAATCTTATAGGTATCTTTTTTGTGGTAATAATCGCTGATTTTTTTTGGAAATAACCACTTAAGAGCCTCTGTTTTTAAACATGATGTAAAAATCTTTAAATATCAATCCAGCCGTAAAAAACCATAAAATATTTAAAATATAGTTGTTGTTTAAACCATTATTGTAAAGATATGGAAATGCTATAAAAAATGGCCATTTAAAGAAGTAGAAAAACAGTATGCCCGAGCCATATAGCTCTTTAAAGATTCTTTTCATAAGGCTATTTTATCGTTTTTAGATAGAATTTCACAAAAAAAACAGAGGTTTCTTATGATAGTTCATATAGTTATGTTTAAATTTAGTGATGAAAACAAAAGTGCAAATCTTGCAGAAGTTACAAAGAGGTTAAATGCTCTTGTAGAGCTTATTTCTGAGCTTAAAAAAATGGAAGTTGGAGTAAATTTTACTCTCTCACCAAGAGCATTTGATTTGTCACTCTACTCGACATTTGAGACAAAAGAGGATTTAGAGGCTTATGCAATCCATCCAGAACATTTAAAGGTTGTTGAGCTTATAAAAAGTGTAACACTTGAGTCAAAAGTGGTTGACTATATTTTATAGCTATCAAAAAAAAAGAAAATAATCAAGTAAAAATTGATTAAAAATTATGCAGATTTACATTTTTTTAATTTTTTTTAGAGTAATATCCTTTTCTATTTTAAGATTAAGGAAAAATATATGCCATATGTAAAAGAAGTTTTTGAGTATTTAAAGAGATCAAGCCCGTCTCAAAAAGAGTTTTATCAAGCTGCCGAAGAGGTGCTTGAATCACTTAGACCTTTAATGGTTAAGTACCCAAAATATAGAGAGCACAAGATTATAGAGAGAATTGTAGAACCTGAGAGACAGATTCTCTTTCGTGTGAACTGGGTTGATGACAATGGCGTTATTCAGGTAAATAAGGGGTATAGAATAGAGTTTAACTCGGCACTTGGACCATATAAAGGCGGTTTAAGATTTCACCCAAGTGTAAATGCTGGAGTTATTAAGTTTTTAGGATTTGAGCAAATATTTAAAAATGCTCTTACAGGGCTTCAAATCGGTGGCGGAAAAGGCGGAAGTGATTTTAACCCTAAAGGTAAATCTAACAACGAAATTATGAGATTTTGCCAAGCGTTTATGAGTGAGCTATTTAGACATATCGGTGCAAATACTGATGTTCCAGCTGGAGATATCGGAGTAGGTGGGCGTGAAATCGGATATATGTTTGGTATGTATAAAAAACTTGCAAACAAATACGAGGGTGTATTAACAGGAAAATCACTTAAATGGGGTGGTTCACTAGCACGTACTGAGGCTACTGGATATGGTGCTGTTTACTTTGCAAAATATATGCTTGAAGACAGAGGCGAAACGCTAGAGGGCAAAAGATGTGTAGTCTCTGGAAGCGGAAACGTATCTATCTATACAATTGAAAAACTTTATCATTTAGGGGCTATCCCTATCACTTGTAGTGACTCTAACGGGATGATTTATGATGAAGAGGGAATCGACTTAGAACTTTTAAAAGACCTAAAAGAGGTAAGAAGAGAGAGATTGACAGAGTATTTAAAACATAGACCAAATGCAAAATATACTCCGATTGAAGAGTATCCAGAAGATTGTAACGGTGTTTATACAGTTCCTTGTTATGCAGCATTTCCAAGTGCTACGCAAAATGAGTTAAATCTAAATGATGCAAAAAATCTTCTAGCAAACGGTTGTGTTTGTATAAGTGAGGGTGCAAATATGCCATCAACTCTTGAGGCAGTTCACGCATTTGTTGATGCTAAAATCTGTTATGGTCCAGGTAAAGCGGCAAATGCAGGTGGTGTTGCAACAAGTCAATTAGAGATGCAACAAAATGCTTCAATGTGTAGCTGGACTTTTGAAGAAGTTGATGCAAAACTTGCTCAAATTATGAAAAATATCTATATAAACGCTAGTACTACTGCTGCTGAATTTGGCGAACCTACAAACCTTGTTTTAGGTGCAAATATCGCAGGATTTAGAAAAGTAGCTGACGCTATGATAGAGCAAGGATTAGTTTAGTCCTGCTCAGTGCCATCTCTTTGGAGATGGTGCTACCTAACTACAACCTTTGCATCTAAGTGCAGACAAAATATATTTTTCTCTTCTTCATAAGTGTAGTCCAGTGAAAAGTTGTGTTTTGCAAGTATCTTGTTTACGATGCTAAGACCAAGCCCAAAACCATCCCTTTGAGATAGCTCTTGCGTAAAAGGCTGTAAATAGTACTCAAGTTCTTTTGAGAGTCTTTTTCCTCTGTTTATGACACATATTTTTTTAGTTGAGATGCTAATTGTTATGGGAAGTGCAGTTGCATACTTTAGTGCGTTATCTATAAGATTTTTAAGAGCAGTTGAGAGATAATGCAAATCCGCTTCTATTTTAAAATCATCTTTTATCTCAATATTTATACTTGACTCATCGCTGATATAGAGTTTGCTTAGTGCTTCAGTTAGGAGTGTCTCTGCGCTAAATAATGATAGATTTAATTTTGTAGAGTTTAACTTCTCTAGTTCTAGGAGCTCGTTTGTTAATAGGTCAAGGTCTAAAAATATCTTTTGAAGAAGCTCTTTTTGCGTGGTATTTTCTATTTTTTGAATAACAAACTTACCTTTTGCTATGGGTGTTCTGAGCTCATGTCCTATATCTCTAAGAAGCTCTTCTCTGCTTTTTAAGAGCTCTTTTAAAGAGGATGCCATTGAGTTTAGGGTATTTGAGAGTGTTCCCATCTCATCGTTTGACGTTATCTCTATTTTACTCTCAAAATTTCCACTAGAGAAATACTCAATCCCTTTTGTGATTTTTTTAAGAGGAGAGAGGAGTTTTAGAAGATATAAAAAGATAAGAAATAGAACAAAAATATCTAAAAATATAAGGACATTTAGCATTAACTTGTCGTTGATATTATCTTCGTTTGGTGTTTTTAGGTTGTAGTTCTCATCGAGAAAATTTATCTCGATGAGAAACTCATCTTCAAGTGATGCTTTTTTGATAGAGATAAAACCAAATGTATGCTTTTCATAGTAGAGAATTTCCCTCTTGCTTTTATCCTCTTTATCAACTCTCGCGAGGTTATATTTAGAGATTAGCTCCTCAACTCTCTTACTGTTGTCGATATTTTGAAATATCTCATTAGCTATTTTTAGATATTTATCTCGTATGAGCTCATCTACTCTTTTTGAGTTGATGTTATCAATCCAAAAACCAATAACGCTCATAAGGATAAAACTTATTAAAAAAAGTATCGATATTTTTTTCAGGATTGACATGTTAGCTCACAAACTTATAGCCTATGCCCCATACAGACTTAATGAACAAGGGCTCTTTTGAGTCATCGCCAATCTTGCTTCTTATGTTGCTTATATGTGTATCGACTGTTCTGTTTTTTGCATTTTCATCGAGTGAAGTGGCGTTTATAATCTGCTCACGCGAAGATATTTTATTCATATTTTCTACTAAAAACAGAAATATTTCAAACTCTATTTTTGTAAAATCAATTGAGTAGCCATCTAAAACAACCTCTCTGTTTGCCTTGTCTATCGCAAACTCTCCGACTTTTATCTTAGAATCATGCGCCTTTTTTAGTATATTCTCAATGCGCAAAACAAGCTCTCTTGGCTCATAAGGTTTTGCAAGATAATCATCCACTCCAAGATCAAAACCATGTATCTTATTTCCTATATCTCCTCTTGCGGAAGAGATTATAATTGGGATGTTGCTTATGCTTTTTATCTTTTTTAAAACATCAAAACCATCCATGTCTGGGAGCATTAAATCTAGTATGACGATAGAGTAAGAGTTGTCTTTTTCGAGCTCTTTTATGGCGTCTTTTGGGTGCGAGAATGCAGTACATACAAAGGCATACTCCCTTAAATAATCTGTTATAAGAGTTTGCATTTGCAAATCATCTTCTATAAGTAAAACTTTTCTACTCAACTCTCCACTCCTGCAAATAGTATGAGAAACTCTCTCTTTGTTGTGGCAATAAAATAGAGTGAATCTCTTTTAATGTTTTTACCTCTAAGCTTAGAGCATCTTCTTGTATCTCTTTTACAATCTCCTCATACTTCTCTTTGCTAAACTCATCTTCTTTCATCAACTCTTGGAGTTTTTTTTCTCTTTTTTCTCTTTTTTTATTAAATTTTTCATAATCTTTTTTATACTCTATGAGTATCTCTCTCATCTCTTTGTATTGATTTTTGCTAAGGTTTAGGTAGTTGAGATTTTTGTAAATGTGGTGTTTTTTCTCTTCATGTTTGTGTTTATAATTACTATCTGCATAAAGAGAAAACGGTAGAAACAGACTACATAAAAGCGCTAATATCTTTAATTTTATCATTTTCAATCAATCCTTTTTCTATATCGCTATGACACGCTTTGCAGTTTGCTTTGCTCTTTACATCTCTGTGTGCAAAAACTTTTTTTGGAATATCTTTATGCTTTTTTTTCCAAAAATCGCTCTGGGTTATTGCTATTATATCTTTATTTTTTATCGAATCTAAAACCTTTACGCTCACTTTTTGAGTTGAAGTCTCAGCACTGTTTTTCACTAAAAAATCTAAAATATTTCTGTTTTGTGCTTCATCAAGCGAAGCATCATCTCCAAAATGATTCTCCAAATCACCCAACATAGTTACCCATGAAGCAGAGGGGAGTATATGAGGCGGATATAGTGTATGACAAGATGCACACTCTTTTACAAAAAGAGCGTTTTGCATCTTGTAATCAACAGTTGTATGTTTTGAAGCGACTAGAGGATTGTTTTTTGTGCTTATGTTAAAAACAAAAAAGGCAACAAATAGAGCCAGAAATATCAGAGCAAAAAGCTTTTGGAAGATATTTAGCTTAATGCTAAAATCCTCTTTTGTAGATTTTAACCCATTAAATATAGAACTTAATGTCTTATGTGCTGGATGAAGCACTCTATCGCTAAATACGCCCAACAGATGAGCTGCTATAAGAACAATTAAGAGATTGCTAAAAAACTCATGTACCTCTTCAAAGAGCTCCATTTTTTTGAAAAAAGTACTATTTAGCGAAGATAACAAGCCTTTTGCTTCTTGTACTCCAAAAGCTAAAATACCTGTAATTATAGTTAGAAAAACAACAACAAAAATTCCTATCATCACATACGAGGCGATAGGATTGTGTCCTATGTATTTTTGCTTAGAGCTAAAAATATTTAAGGCAAACTCTTTGACGTCCCTAAGTGCAAGTGGAAAATCCTTAAATCTTGAGTACTTTGGACCAATGTAGCCCCAAAAAAATCTAAAGATAAGCAAAATCAAAACACCATAACCAATAAGTGCGTGGTAGTTTAGTATCTTGTCATCATCAGTTAAAAAAGCAAGTAGCATCAGAGCAACAAAGAGCCAATGAAAGACTCTTGATGGAAGTGACCAGATATAAGAGTTAAACATCTTCTCTCCTTTTAATCTTCCCATCTGCCAAAGTTAGGTATTCTAATATCTCTCTCGCTGTATATCCCTTTTTCTGCGGTCGTATGACATGCAATACAGTTAAATAGGCCTTTTACCTCTTTTTGGGTTATCAAGTTTTCTCTTATCTCTCTATGCTTTTTAATCATATAAGGAGTTTTTGATATTGACTCTGGAACCTCTTTAGCTTTTAGGCTATTGAGTATTTTTGCGCTTCTTTTATAGTTTGCAAATTTTTCCGCACTGTTTTTGTTTAGATATGCCAAAATAGAGTCATAATCCTCTTTTGCCAAACTAGCATCTGAGCCAAAGTGATCTCCAAGATTTAGCATCATCTTATTCCAAGCATTTGATGGCAGAAGCCCTGGCTGATATGCAAAATGACAAGAGCCACACTCTTTTTTGTAGAGTTCATCTGTTACTGGTGCAACATCACCTTTACCATAACTACCTGCTAGAACCGCGCTACTTAGCGCTATGATTAAGATTAATAACTTCATTTTAACTCCTTATTTGTTAATGATGTAAGTTACTACATCACCTTTTTCTTCGGTTGTTCCCTCACGATTGTAAACATCGTTGAAGTTTCTTCTTAACCACTTCTCGATAGTTTTAACTTCACTAAATCTCTTCGGATTTGCTTTAGGAGAGAGCGGTTCTATCTCTTTTGCGGTAAAGAAATTCTTACTAGGCTTACTTAAATCATTCCCATGACAAGAGACACATGAGACCTCTTTACCTTTTTTTCCTATATGTTTTGAGGTAAAAATCGCCTCTCCTCTTTTTGCATCAAATTCAGTGAATTTTGGATTTTGGGCTTTAGCCTGTTTTGCAAGAGCGCTTAGATACTCATTTATAACTGAGGCAGATGAGATAGTAAAAAGTAAAAACAGTGTAATTATGAGCTTCATTTTTCTTCCTTTTGTTTGCTATATGTTGGAAGTATAAAATGATTGTGTCAAATATTTATGTGTGCTCTCTTAACAGTTTCTTGACACTCTTGAGGTGTTTTGTTTAATTGGGAAGTAATTGATGGTCTGTTTTATAAAGGGGAAGTATCGGCATGTAAAAAACAGAACATGCCGAGATTTATTATCTTATTCTCTTTTGTTGATGTGTCTTAAACTCCTCTTTATCAACTACACCATCTTTGTTTGAGTCAATATCTGAAAACTCATAGTGATTTTTTTTATTTCTTAGCATTTTGCCAGCTTCTTCGCGCTCTTTTGCTCTTAGGGCTCTTGCTTCTTTCATTTCACTCTCAGTTAGAGTTCCATTTTTATTTAAATCAAAACTTTCAAAAATTGGCATATCTCGACCCATACTCTGCGTAGCAGAAGCAACAACAGGAACCATTAAAAGCAGACTTGTAGCAACAAGGGATAACTTTGCATATCCAACTAAACTTTTCATAATAACACTCCTTATTTTGGCATGGAAATATTCTACATCTAAAGAGATTAATTATAGATTTTTCATCATTTTTCTTGTCTCTTTATAGCCTATATCTATCAACTCTCTCATTTGGGCTAAATCGATGGCATTGTAGTTTGAGAGGTCTGGTTTTATAAGGAGATTTGCATCTTTTGATTGGATGTTTTTGTTTGTTTTTACTAAAAAATTAAAACTGTTGTACAAGACCTCGATAATATTTTGAGGTTTTTTATGTGAGTGATCACAAATTAAATCTACACCGATTATAAAATCTACATTTTTATCTCTTAAACAACTCAGAGGTATATTTTCAACAATTCCGCCATCAACAAGTAGTTTTCCATCAATATCAACAGGAATAAAAATCCCTGGAACACAGGTAGTAGCCATAACGGCATTAGATGTGCTTCCTTTATCTAGTATGATTTTTTTACCATCTGTTATATCTGTTGCTACCATACTAAGAGGTATCTTTGCGTCTTGTATGTTTGTATATCCTATATTCTCTTTTATCATTTCACCTATTTTTTCATTTGATAAAATTCCAAATTTGCTCAATGTAAGCGTTACAAGGTTTTTCCACTCAAAATTTAAAACTATCTGCTCTATCTCTTTTGGGGTTTTGCCAAAGGCATAAAGAGAGGCAACTATTCCTCCAGCACTTGTTCCGCTTATGGATTTTATCTCTACATCATACTCCTCTAGAGCTTTTAGTACACCTACATGTACACCGCCTAAAACAGAGCCGCCACCAAGTGCGATAGATACTTTTTTGCCTCTAAATTTACTCATAAATATCTCTTTGAAGTTTTAAAGATTGTACCTAAAATTCTGTTAAAGGATATTTGATGTGCATGAATGATAAAATTGCAAAAAAATTAAAGGCAGTTATGATGTTGATGACTATCATGGGAATTTATACACTTTTTATTCTTATCACTATATATACAAGCGTTATGCAGATAGGTTATGTAAATGTGGCAAAGAGAAAAAAAGCTATCCTTCTTAGTGATAATGATTTTCTAAAAGCTGGTAATTACAGCGTTGCTAAAGAGAAGATGAGTATTGCTACAACTTTTATAGATTATCTCTTTTTTATCTTTTGGGTTGGTTTTGGAGTTAAGTTTTTAGAGCAAAATATTCACTTTGAAAATGAAGCTTTTTTAAATATAGCCGTTGTTATGGGCTTTTTGGTTATAGGTTCTGTTACATCTCTTCCTTTTGGTTACTATGAGAAGTTTGTACTTGATGAGAAGTTTGGTTTCAACAAATCAAGTAAAGCTCAATGGGTAAAAGATACGCTTATCTCATTTGTTATGACTCTTATCTTTGGCTCACTGGTTATCTGGGGTATTTATGCGATTATCTCAAACTTTGCTCTTTGGTGGTTTTGGAGCTTTCTGTTTATATTTGGGGTAGTGATTCTTATAAATATGCTCTACCCGACTTTTAGAGCGATGTTTTTTGACAAACTTACTCCGCTTAAAAATGAGGAGTTGGATGCAGAGATAAAAGAGCTGATGAACAAAACTGGTTTTGTAAGTTCTGGTATTTTTATCAGTGATGCAAGTAAGAGAGACGCAAGACTAAATGCCTATTTTGGCGGTTTTGGAAAAGCAAAACGTGTGGTTTTGTTTGATACGCTTTTAGAAAAACTAAGCACAAGAGAACTTTTGGCGGTTTTAGGACATGAGCTTGGACACTTCTCACATGGAGATATTTATAAAAATATTGCACTTGTTGGAGCGATGCTCTTTGGGATGTTTGGCATCTTTGGAAACCTTCCATCTTCGCTATATATGGAGCTTGGTATTTCACAAGCACCATATTCCATTATGATACTTCTTCTTCTTTTTATGCCAGTTTTAGGTTTTTTAATGATGCCTATTATGGGCATTGTGAGCAGACATAATGAGTACGAGGCGGATAGAGTAGGGAGTGAGTTATGTGGGGCAGGTGGAGAGATAGAACTTGCAAACGCTCTTAAAAAGCTGGTGACTGAGAACAAAAGTTTTCCACTCTCGCATCCTCTATATATCTTTTTTCACTATACACATCCTCCCGTATTAGAGAGATTAAGAGTGCTCGGAGTTGCACTTGGAGATATTGATACAGATGCGCTAGGGTCGGCATGTCAAGCAGACATATAGTAAAAGATGTTCTTCATAAGATAACTCAAGAGTTAAAAGAGAGTATCCCACGAGCCTCACGTGAGGCGCAACTTCTTTTGATGCACCACCTAAATGTTGATGAGCTGTGGCTACTTATGAATCAAGACAAGGAGGTCAAAGAGATAGAAAAACTCTTTGATTGGGTTGAGCGACGCTCTAAAAATGAGCCTTTTGAGTATATAGTAGGGTCTGTTAGTTTTTATAGTCAAGAGTTTTATATAGATAGTGGAGCACTTATCCCACGCCCTGAGACTGAGCTTTTGATAGATGAAGTTTTAAAAAATATAGAAGATAAAAACTCAACTCTGACAATCGTAGAAGTTGGCGTTGGAAGCGGAATTATCTCTATCATACTTGCCAAATCTCTTCCAAATGCAAAATTTATAGCAGTAGATATTTCACAAGCCGCTCTTGGCGTTGCAAGAAAAAACATAGAGAAATTTGCCCTTGAGGATAGAATAGAGTTGCGTCACGGCTCACTGCTTGAACCAATAAAAGAGAAAATAGACTATCTTGTATCAAATCCGCCATACATAGCAGATGATGCTTCTCTGGAGTCAAACCTCTCTTATGAGCCACAAAATGCGCTCTTTGGCGGCAGTGTTGGAGATGAGATTATAAAAGAGCTTCTTGATGGAGTCTTAAGGGGTAAGATTAACTCATTTAGCTGTGAGATGGGTTATGACCAAAAAGATAAAATACAAAATTATTTAAACACTAAGCCTCACGAGTCACTTCTTTTTTATAAAGATTACAGTGACTTTGACAGGGGCTTTACACTAAGGTTATAACTCTTGAAAAGAAATATTTACATAGATTTTGGTTATCTTCTGCTTTTGGCTGCGACTTTTGGAGCTGTTATTGTCTTGGGTGCATTTGTTGCTCCAGTTGTTTTTAACACTGATATTATTTTATTTGGTATTGAGCTAGGAAGATATAACGAGGGGAAAATAATGGCTGAGATATTTAGCCGTTTTAGCTATTGGATATATATTTTGGCTTTTTTTGTAACTATATATGAGATAGTTATGTATAAAAACGGGCACAGAGATTCACTGATTTTTGGAAGTTCTGTAACAGTTGTTTTCTCTGCTCTTATGTTTAGCGGAGTATATGCTCCAAAAATTCTCTCAATGCAAAGACTTGGTGAAGAAGCGACACTAAGCGACACTTTTAAAAATCTTCATATGGCAAGTGAACTTGATTTTAAGATTTTAGCAGTAGCTCTACTTATATTATTTATAAGAAGATTAATGCTTCTTAGGATAAAATAGCCTCTAGAAATTATATATAAAGAGGCTTTACATGTTAAGAAAACTCCTTCTTGCTGCTTTGACACTCCTTCTTTTAACAACTCAAAACTTAAGTGCAGATGGTTTTACAAAATCTGCAACAATAAAACCAGAACTAATCCAAAAAGGTGCACAAAAAGAGTGGTGCCCAGTTTGTGGTATGAAACTGGAGAGTTTTTATAAAACTTCACACACTTCAAAAGTAAATCATATAGATAAACAGTACTGCTCTATTAGATGTTTGGCAGTTGATATGCAAGAGCATAAGATAGATATAAATGATGTAAAAGTTGTTGACGCTATCTCTCAAAAGTTGATTTTTGCAAAAGATGCTCACTATGTAGTAGGTTCAGATATAAAAGGTACTATGAGCAAAGTAAGCAAACTAGCCTTTGCATCAAAAGATGATGCCGATGACTTTAATATAGAACATGGCGGAGAGGTAGTTGGTTTTGACAAAGCTCTAAAGATGGCTCAAGAGTCTCTTGATTCTGATATAGAGATGGTGCAAAACAAAAAAGAGAAGCAAGTCTATCCGATGGGTAAGAAGATATATGACAAAAACTGTAAAAAAGAGTTAGACCCAAACAACTATGTACAGATAAATGAGCTAAAAGCAGATTTACAAGAGAATCATCTTTGTGGAACTCTTGGTGAAAACGAGCTTCAACCGCTATCTTTATATATTTGGGAAGTAAAAAGATTTGAAGCAAATGATAAAAGATTAGATACGATTCAAGTAACAAAAGATGAGAAATGCCCAATATGCGGTATGTTTGTCTATAAATATCCAAAATGGGCAGCGCAGATTTTTTATGAAGGCAAACACTACTCATTTGATGGTGTAAAAGATATGATGAAGTACTATTTTGAAAATAGAGATGACATCAAAAAGATTCTAGTGACAGATTATTACTCACAAAAAGCCATAGATGCATCGAGCGCCTTTTATGTTCTTGGAAGTGATGTTTATGGTCCTATGGGCAAAGAGCTTATCCCTTTTAGCTCACAAAAAGAGGCAAAAGCTTTTAGTATGGATCATAAAGGTGAGCGTGTAGTTGGATTTAAAGAGATAACAATCTCTGAAATAAACAAATTAGATGAATAAAAAGAGCATATTTTTACTATATACTCTTATTTTTGTAGCCTCACTTTTATCTTTTGAAGTTGTGTATCTCTACAAAACAAAAAGTTTGGATGAGAGCTCTTTAGCTATAAAAAGGGAGTTTGTAGGCACTCTTCTTCTTCCAGATTTGGCAATCTCTACCGAGGCATCTTATGTCAGACATAGAAGTTTGAGTGATTTTTTCTCGATATATAGAGATGATGCCTCACTAAGAGAGTACTTTGCTTCAACATACGTATATAAGGCAAATGATGCGAAATAAGATAAATTTTTATATAGTAGAGTATGCGATAAACTCTCTGCTTAGACAAAAATATAAAACTATTTTTATCTCGATAGTCTTTAGTATACTTGTCTTTTTGCTATCTTCACTCTTTTTTATAACAAACTCCATAAAATATGAACTAAAACAGACGCTAGAAGCACTTCCTGAGATAACAGTGCAAAAGATTAAAGCTGGTCGTCATTATGATATCGATGTAAGTGCAGTTGATGAGATTTTAAATATTCGCGGTGTAAGTAGCGCAGTAGCTAGGGTTTGGGGATACTACTACTTTGAAAATGCTGGGGTAAATTTTAGCCTTGTTGGTATTGATGAGTATGAGGAGCAGTACAAAAAATCATTTGTAGAGGTTGCTTCAAATCTTGACTTTACAAAACCATCCATGATAGTAGGCGAGGGTGTTAAAGGCGTTATGGATAAGAGCTACTATAAAGAGTACTTTAACTTCATAAAACCAGATGGTACACTAAAAAGAGTAGATATTAGTGCTACATTTAAAGCCCAGAGTGAGCTTGAGTCAAACGATGTTATCATTATGAGCAAAGATAGTGTCAGGGAGATTTTTGATATTTCACAAACAAAAGCTACAGATATAGTCGTTCGTGTTGCAAATTTTAATGAAGTAGCAACTGTGGCTTCAAAGATAAAACTCCTATATCCAGATACAAGAGTGATAACTAAAGATGATTTAAAAATCAGTTATCAAAACATCTTTGATTATAAGAGCGGTATTTTCTTAGCGCTCTTTAGCGTTTCACTCTTTACTTTTTTTATCATTATATATGACAGAGTAAGCGGACTCAGCAGTGAGCAAAAAAGAGAGATAGGGATACTAAAAGCCGTTGGATGGAGAGTTGATGACGTTTTAAGAGAGAAGTTTTATGAGGGCTTTATAGTCTCAATTTTCTCATACCTCTTTGGTATAACACTCTCTTTGGCTTTTGTCTATATACTCAAAGCGCCTCTTTTACAAAATATCTTTATAGGTTATTCGCAACTTAAAACATCTTTTAACCTTCCATTTGTTTTTGACATCCAGACATTGGCACTTATATTTTTCCTAAGTGTGCCAATATATATAGCTGCTATCATTATCCCATCGTGGAGAAGTGCTACACTTGAAGCAGATGAGGTTATACGCTAATGGTCAGTTTGATAAATGTAATAAAAAAATATGAAGTAAACGAAAATGAGAGCGTTATCGCACTTGATAAGATAAACCTTGAGATAAAAGAGGGTCAAGTAGTCGTTCTTAGAGGCTCAAGCGGAAGCGGAAAAAGTACGATTCTCTCGCTAATAGCGGCACTAAGTAAGCCAACAAGCGGAGAAGTTTTAGTTGATGGCGATAGAGTCTCAAAGCTTCCAGATAACTTTGCATCGGATTTTAGACGTCACACGATAGGATTTGTTTTTCAAAAATATAATCTTATCCCGACACTCAGCGTCAAAGAGAATATAATCTTGCCTCTTGTTCCCATGAATTTGAGCGAAAAAGAGATAAAAGAAAAACTCCAAAGAGTGCTTCGTATGTTCAATATAGAGCATAAAGGGACGCAGCTTGTAAAAAGTCTCTCAGGTGGAGAACAGCAACGTGTAGCAATCGCAAGAGCAAACATAAACAATCCAAAAATTATCCTAGCAGATGAGCCAACAGCAAATCTTGATGAGAAACTATCTCTCTCTTTTATTGAGATAATCAAAGAGTTAAAAAGTGAGGGTAAAACTATCATCATAGCTACTCACGACCCGCTCTTTTTTGGATTAGATATAGTTGACGAGGAGATAGAGATATATCAAGGGAAGATTGTCTAATGCTTCTTACACCAGAAGTTTTAACCATACTTATCCTAAATATAATTTTTGCTATTTTTGCAGTTGTGGCGTTTGTGCTAAGCCTTAGAATTTTTTTAAAATGGGATGCAAATTCTACCTCTGCTATGCAATACAAGCTCGAAAAACAGGGCTTTTTAACGGCAACTATAATTAAGTATATATTTGCTATAAAAGTTCCTCTTTTTATCTTTTTTATCTTTGCTCTTGATAAAATTTCAAATGTTATAACAGGTGCCATGTGTGCGGCTGGAGTAGTTGATGCAACACAAATCGGTATGTACTTAATAGTGCTCAAGATTATAAACCTATATCTTTTTGCATATTGGCTTAGAGTTCACACCGTAGATATAAGTGATAAAAATCAGCCATATACAAGATATAAGTTCGGGCTTTTTGTAGGGCTGTTTTTTCTTTTGATGTTAGAACTTGCTCTTGATTTTTCTATGTTTAAAGATATAGAGATAGACAAGATGGTTAGTTGCTGTGGGAGCATATATTCAAGCTCTTCAACATCAGCGCTCTCTACACTATTTAAGATAGACAACTCACTTCTGCTTATGGTTTTTTACACAAACTATCTTCTTATAGTTCTGTTTTTCTTTTTTAAAAAGAGATATATCTTTAGTGCCATAAATGCGCTATTTATTCCAGTTTCACTTATTTCACTTATACTCTTCTTTGGTACATACATATATGAGCTTCCATCTCATCACTGCCCGTTTTGTTTTTTACAGAGTGATTACTACTATGTTGGCTATTTTCTGTACTTTTTTCTATTTATGGGTACCTTTTACGGTTTAGTTGTCAGTTTTGTAAAAGAGAGTGAGAGTAACTATAAAATATCACTTCTGTTTAACTCTCTTTATGTTATATTACTGACACTATATGTACTAAATTATTACCTGAAAAACGGTGTTTTTTTATAAGGATTTACAATGTTAAAGATTAAAATATCACTTCTTTTAGTGGCTATATCTCTCTTTTTAGGATGCAAAGATGCTCCTAAAGATGGAGCAGCAAAAATCCACTGGGATAGAGATATGTGTGATAGATGTGTTATGGTTTTAAGTGATAGAAAAAATAGTATTCAACTAAAACATCCAACTACAAATAAAGTTTATAAATTTGATGATATTGGATGTATGGTCTTATGGTTTGATGAAGAAAATATAGATTTTAAAGATAGTGCTAAGATTTGGATTACAGATGCAAATAGTGGTGAGTGGATTGATGCAAGAGGTGCATTTTACACATCTGAGAATGTAACGCCAATGGCTTTTGGCTTTAGTGCTTATGGAAAAAAAGAGTCTATAAAAGATGGCGAAGAGATTTTAACTTATGATGAGGTTCTTAAAAAAATAAAATGAGAATACATTTAAAAAATACAGTTCTTTTTGAAAATATTGATGAAGATACTATAAAAAAGATAGAGAGTTTTACTACTGAGCATAAGGTGAGCAAAGACAACATAGTCTTTTATGAGGGTGATGAACCAAAATATCTCTACCTTTTAGTAAAGGGTGTAATCAAACTCTATAAAACATCATCAAGCCATAAAGAGATTGTGCTTAAATATTTTCACGAAAATGAGCTAATCGGAGAGGTGGCAAATTTTGAGGGTATTCCTTATCCTGCAACCGCAAAGGCTTATAGTGATGTAGAGTTTTTAAAGGTAGATTTTGAAAAGCTAAAAGAGGTTATATTTTTAAACCCAAACTTAGCGTTTAACATTCAGACATCTCTTATAAAAAAGATAAAAAATCTTGAAAATATTATCTCTACAAATTTAGTTTTAGATTCAAAAGAGAGAGTGGCAAAATATATTTATAACCACTGTGATGATTTTTTTGAGACAAAAAATATAGAAATTGCTGAGATATTAGGAGTCTCGCCTGAGACACTCTCTAGAATATTGAAGTTTTTTAAAGATAATGGAATTATAAATATCAAGAAAAAATATATCGATAAAGATGCTCTTGTTGAGTATTTTTAGCCTAAGGCAGCCTTTACTGACAGATATCAATAAAACTTTTTATATGCTTCGTTAAAATACAAAAATTTTATAACGGAGCTACTTATGCGCTACTTTTTTTTACCATTTCTTATATCTCTTTTTATAAGTACACTATTTGCAAATGAGAGTAAAGTTTGTCAAAAATGTCATCCTATAATATACGAAGAGTATTATAAATCTTCACATAAAAATGCCTCAATATACAATAACCCAATACATGCAGCGATGTGGGATAAACACCCAAAAGATGATAAAGGCTACACTTGTGCAAAGTGCCACTCTCCAAGTGATGAAAAAGCCCTAAAAGAGGGCGTACTTACTGAAAATGAAGTTCAAGTTGAAGAGCCTATCTCATGCGTATATTGTCATAATATAAAAGAGGTTCAAGAGGGTGAAGAGTCTAATACAAACATCACAACAGGTAAGCATAAAGAGTTTTATACCGCTGAGAAGGGCAAGAAAGGTAGCGCTGCATTTGAAACTGAAAAGTCTTGGTTTGGACTTTTAAAAGAGCCAAAAAGCTCTCCTTATCACAAAATAAATTATGACAATGAAAATTTTTATAACGGCAATGTCTGTATGGGTTGTCACTCTCATGTAAATAATGAACACAATTTTGATATAACAATGCTAGATGCAGTAATTAGCGAAAAAGATAAAAACAGCTGTGTTACGTGTCATATGCCTCAAGTAATTGGCTCAAAAGTAAGTATAAATGAGACAAAAACACATGCCTTTCACGGAATCGCTGGTATATATCACATGAATGATAAGATGGGTGATTATATAGATTTTAAAGTAACGCAAAAGCCTCAAGGTTTTGACGTTTTAATTACAAACAAATCAAATCATGCGCTCTTTGGCCAAGCCCTGCGTGCGGGAATTCTTAAAGCTACAATTATAAGAGATGGAAAAACTATAGTTTTAGAGCCTTTTGTATTTGAGAGAGTTTTAGCAAAAGACGGTAAAGAAGTTATGCCATGGAGCGCAGATTCTCTTCTTAAAGATACTCTGATTTATGCAAAAAAAGAGGTTCATTTTTCTAACGCTCTTAAAGCTGGAGACAAGTTAACATTGACGCTTGGTGTTGTGAGAATAACACAAGAGGGCGCTAAAGAACTAGGACTTGAAGCGGGTAAAGAGTTTACAAAGTTTAGAATTTTAAAAGCAGAGAAATTTGATTTTTAGCAAAGTGTACTAATAGTTTGTGTAGAATGGCTCTATAAAACCAACATTGTAGAGCAGGTAAGATAAATGATAGAAGATAGCATTACTGTTTTAATGGTTGAAGATGATGAGATATTAGCAGAGCTGACCTCTAATTATCTTAGTAATTGTGGGATAAAAGTTAAAATAATCTCTGATCCCACAACTGTAATAGAGCATCTTAAAAAAAACTATTATGATCTTATAATCCTTGATTTAACGCTTCCAAAAATGGATGGACTTTTCCTTTGTGAAAAGATATCCTCCTCTTTTACTATACCTATAATTATCTCCTCCGCAAGAGATGAAGTAAGCGATAAAGTTCTTGGGCTTGAAAAAGGTGCAGATGATTATCTGCCAAAACCATATGACCCAAGAGAGTTAGTTGCTAGAATACATGCTATGCTAAGACGTCAAAAAACAGCTCTCTCATCATCAAAAGAGGAACTCTTTGGAGATTTTAAAATCGATAAATCTAAGATGGTTATTTATCATAAAGAGAGCGCACTGGATTTGACAGTAGCTGAATATGGACTACTATCGCTCTTTATCAGTCAAAGAGGTATAGTTCTTAGCAGAGGAAAAATATTGGACGCAGTTGAAGGACTTAATTGGGAGAGCGATGAGAGAAGCATAGATGTTATAGTGAGCCGTCTTCGTGCTAAACTTCAAGACAATCCAAGAGTACCAACATATATAGAGTCTATTCGTGGTATAGGTTACAGGATGAAAAATTGAGTAAAAATTCAATAATTTTAAAAATAAGCCTCTCCTTCTTAGTTGCATTTCTTGCTATGACTTTTCTTTTTAAGATGATGTTTGAGTATGAGTTTATATCGGTAAAAGAGAATTTAAAAGTTCATTATCATCAAGTTGCAAAATATGTGATGCTTTGGCACACGGGCAAAGAGAGTAAAGAGCAGTTTTTACAAAACTTAAAAAAAGAAAATATAGAGATAGTCTT
>CAMBTK010000005.1 GCA_945870785.1 Sulfurimonas crateris | reverse complement strand
GTAGCTCCTCCTGCAAATAAAGAACCTCCAAGCAGAATGGTTACTGCACAACTCGATAAGATTTTGCTTAATTTCATTTTAAAACCTTTGTGATATATTTTAATGCAAATTGTATCCTATAAATTTTAAAGTAATTTGATTAAAATATCACATGAATAATAAAACATATGACCTTATCGTAATAGGCGCTGGAGCTGCTGGAATGATGGCAGCCATAACTGCCGCTAGAGATAAAAAAAGAGTTCTTCTGCTAGAGAAACTACCGCAAATTGCTGCAAAACTAAAAGCAACTGGCGGTGGAAGATGTAACCTTACAAACACACTTGAGCATGAAGAGTTTATGCAAAAATTTGGAAAGAATGGGCGTTTTATGCAAGATGCTCTTAAGCTATTTGACAATAAGTCTCTTGTAGATTTTTTTAAAGAGATTGGTGTTGATACTCACGCACCTGATGGGTTTAGAGTTTTTCCATCATCACACTCTTCATCTACCATCATTGAGGCACTCCTTAGTGAGATGCAAAGAGTTGGAGTTGAGATATTGAAATCTCAAAGAGTTAAAACTCTTCTACATAAAGATGCAAATATAGTTGGAGTATCAACAGAGACTCAAACCTTTTACGCAAAAAACATCATAGTTGCAACTGGCGGACTTGGATATCCAACGCTTGGAGCTGAGGGCGATGGACATGAGATGGCAAAAGAGAGTGGACACAAAGTTACAGAACTACACCCCGCTATGATGCCTCTGCAAACCAAAGAGAGCTGGGTTGAGCATTGCCGTGCTGATACAATTGCCAAAGTTGAGCTTAGAGTTGATATTAAAAAATATGCAAAGATAAAAGCTTTTGGAGATCTGATTTTTACAAAAAATGGCATTAGAGGTCCTGTTGTGCTTGACGCTGCAAGAGATTTAACTCCGATTCTTGATAAGTATGGCGAGGTACCAATCCTGCTAAATCTTACAAAAGGGATGAATGAGGAGCAACTCACAAAATATCTAAAGGATGAAGTGCTAAAAAACCAAAGTGTTACTATATTAGAGCTAATCAGCACCCTGCTTCCAGCTCCTTTATCAGCTGAACTATGTAAACTCTCTGATATAGAGCCAAACTTAACGTATGGAAAAATTTCAGGCGAGAGCAGAGCAAAACTAATCAAACTTTTAGCATGGACACCACTTACCATAACTGGTCATGATGGCTTTAAAATGGCGATGATTACAAGGGGTGGGATTGATTTAAAAGAGATAGAGCCAAAAACAATGCAAAGCAGAGTTATAGATGGGCTTTACTTCTGTGGAGAGATTATGAACCTTGATGGCCCATGTGGTGGTTATAACCTGCAATGGAGCTTTTCAAGCGGTTACTTAGCGGGAAAACTTAAGCAAAATATCTAATGGAAGCAAAACCATAAGCTTTAGTTTTTGAAATCATATCGATATGTTCGTTAGTAACAATCCCGCCAAGAGCAAAAATTTTTATCTGACACATAGAGAGAAGCTCTTCTAAATCATCGATTCCTTTAGGTTCTCCTTTATCTGGAGAGGCAAATATCGGGCTGTATGTTACAGCCTCAGCACCTAATTCTTGAGCTTTTAGCACCTCGTTATGAGTATGCGCACTTATTATAACTTCAAGGTTCTCTCTCTTTGCTATCTCAATCTCGCAAAACTGATTTGATGTAAGATGAACCCCATCTGCCCCAAGAGCCTTTGCTAAAGAGATATTTTGATGTATAAAAGATTTAACATTGGCTACCTCTTTGCATGTAGTTATAAATATAGAGGCTAACTCTTCATAGTTTGTAGCTGTTTTGTCACGAAAAAGTACGTACTGTGGTTTATGTTTTTTTAACTGTTGCAACAAAGTTTTATGAAAAATATCACTATCATGCGTATAAAATTTTTCTGATGTTATGAGATACTTTTGCATTTTTGCTACTTCTTGATAAATTTAGAATTTTAAAAAAAATTTCATATCCGCCAATTATACCTTGTAGCAATTAATAGAGCTTTTAGTGACGCCAATATGACATTTTTCATTAGATACTTTTAACTTCACATCCTATAAACTACCAAACTTTTTTACAAGCGATAGGAGAAAATTATGGTTGAAAATATTTTAAAAAGAGATGGTACGCATAAAGAGTTTTTATCTTTTAAAATCGAAGATGCAATCAAAAAAGCGTTTAAATCTCAAAATATTATCTATGATAGTTCTATATTTTTCAATGTCCTAGATGAGCTTAAAGCTAGAAGAGTTGTTGCCGTTGAGGATATTCAAGACTTAATCGAAAAAGAGCTTTATAAATCAAGATATTTTGAAGTTATGCGCTCTTTTATGATTTACCGTCACACTCACAAGATGCAAAGAGACAGCCTTCTTAGCGAAGATACAACATATATAAACTCTACTCAAACTATCGAGGAGTACATACTTGGAACAGACTGGCGTATAAAAGCAAACTCAAACACTGGATACTCAAATGCTGGGCTTGTAAACAATACCGCAGGAAAAGTAATAGCAAACTACTGGCTTGATAAAATCTACTCCAAAGAAGAGGGTTATGCTCACCGTAATGGCGACTATCATATCCACGACTTAGATTGTTTAACTGGGTATTGTGCTGGTTGGTCTTTGCGTGTTTTACTTGACGAGGGGTTCAACGGTGTCAGAGGCAGAGTTGAGAGTGATGCTCCAAGACATTTCCGCGAAGCACTTGGACAGATGGCCAACTTCTTGGGCATACTTCAAAGTGAATGGGCTGGAGCACAAGCATTTAGCTCGTTTGATACTTATTTAGCGCCTTATGTATTTAAAGACAAGCTTCCATATAACGAAGTAAAAAAAGCTATCAGAAGCTTTATTTATAACTTAAATGTACCAGCACGTTGGGGTCAGTCACCATTTACTAACATTACTATTGACTGGACTGTACCTTCTGACTTACAAGACCAGATTCCAACATCTAAACAACTACACCTTTTCAAAGGTATGTTAGATAGTGAACTAGAAGAAATAGCATTACAAAGAGGTGTCAAGTCACTTCAAGAGATGACATACAAAAATTTCCAGCCAGAAATGAACCAGATAAATAGAGCTTACTATGAAATCATGACTGAGGGAGATTTAACGGGACAACCATTTACCTTCCCTATCCCAACTGTTAACATTACAGAGGATTTTGATTGGTATGGAGAAAATACAGATGTACTTTTTGAAAATACTGCAAAAATCGGTTCATCATATTTTCAAAACTTCATTGGCTCTCAATACAAAAGAGATGCAAATGGAGATTTAGTTCCAAACGAAGAGGCTTACAAACCAGGGCATGTAAGAAGTATGTGTTGTAGGCTACAACTTGATTTACGTGAGCTACTAAAGCGTGGCGGTGGGCTTTTTGGAAGTGCTGAGATGACTGGAAGCATCGGTGTTGTTACTATAAATATGGCAAGACTTGGCTTTTTACACAAAGGAAGCAAAGAGGCTCTTTATGCTCGTCTTGATCAATTAATGGAACATGCAAAAGTTACACTAGAGAAAAAGAGAGTATTTATCCAAGAGATGTATGATAGAGGGCTTTACCCATATACTAAACGTTATCTGCCAGGATTTAGAAATCACTTCTCAACTATCGGTGTAAATGGTATCAATGAGATGATTAGAAACTTTACAAGTGATGCTTACGATATCAGTGATAAAAGAGGCGAAGATTTTGCTATTGAGATTTTAGAGTATATTAGAGCTAGAATGGTTGAGTTTCAAGAAGAAACAGGAAACCTTTACAATCTTGAAGCAACTCCTGCTGAGGGAACAACTTATAGATTTGCAAAAGAGGATAAAAAGCGTTATGGCGACTCAATACTTCAAGCTGGAATGGGCGATAATATCTACTATACAAACTCATCTCAGATACCAGTTGATTTGACAAACGACCCTTTTGAAGCGTTAACTCTACAAGATGACCTGCAGTGCAAATATACAGGCGGAACAGTTCTGCACCTCTATATGCAAGAAAAAATAAGCTCGACTGAAGCGTGTAGAAAATTAGTTAAAAATGTAATATCAAACTTTAGGCTTCCTTACATTACGGTAACTCCGCTCTTCTCCGTATGTCCAAAACATGGATATATTGCAGGTGAACATGAGTATTGTCCAAAATGTGATGAAGAGTTACTTAGCGATGTTACAATCGCATCTTAAAAAGGAGGTGGAAAATGAGCAAAAATGAAGCTTTAGCTATGTTGAATGAAAAAAGACAAAAGTGTACTGTGTACACAAGAGTTATGGGTTATCACAGACCCGTAGAGAGTTTTAACGTAGGAAAAACTGGTGAGCACAAACAGAGAAAACAATTCACTGAGTGCTAGTGTAATATATGACTTAACGTCATTCACCCACTTAGATTACCCTGACCACCTATCTTGCATAGTGTGGTTTAGTGGGTGCAATATGAGATGTGACTACTGCTACAACAAAGATATAGTTTTTGCCAAAGATGGCAAGTACAGCTATAACGACATCCTAAATTTTTTAAAAACTAGAGTAAATCTGCTTGAAGCAGTTGTTTTATCTGGTGGCGAAGCAACTTCTTATGATTTGGTTCCATTTTGCCTCAAGATAAAAGAACTTGGATTTAAAATAAAACTCGATACAAACGGAACAAACTTCTTACATGTAAAAGAACTCATCGAACTTAATCTTTTAGATTATATAGCGCTTGATTATAAAGCTCCTGTGTCAAAATTTACTCAAATTACTCACTCAAATAAATTTGATGAATTTAGCAAAACTCTTGATTTTTTGATAGAGAAAAAAATAGATTTTGAGGCTAGAACAACGCTACATAGTGATTTACTATGTGAGAGTGATATAAACGAAATTATTGATGATTTGCTTATGCGTGGATATTCAAAAGAGTACTATATTCAAGAGTTTGTAGAGACAGAGTCAAATATAGGAGATTTAAAAAGCCCAAAATATCTATTTGACAAATCTCTTCTCAAAAGTGACCTGAAAATTGTTTTTAGATGACATATATCAATAGGGTTTATTTTAATTATTTGATAGAATATAGCTATGGAAAATAAACTCAATAAAAGAGAGCGATATAAAGCTCAATTAAAACCGATAGATTATTACAAAGATTTTGAAAACATTGATTTTGAAAGCCTAAATGAAGCAGATAGATTTTATCTTCAAGACTTTGGAATATTCAACACAAATTTTTTAGAAGATGAGTTCACTATACGCATCCGCATTCCTGGTGGAAAAATTAGTGCTGAGAATTTCCAAAAAATTGCAGATATTGTTGATGAGTATAATCTAACTATCATCTTGACTGCAAGAAGCGGTATTCAGCTCCATAACGTAGAAGCAGATAACGTTTTAGAGATACACAAGCGTATAAATGCTCTTGGCGTATCTACATGGCAAAGCTTTGGTGATAACGTTAGAAATATCATTACAGACGCATATGATGGCTGTGGGAGCTCATCTGAGATAGAAACATATCCTATAGTTATGGCTATGCATGACTATATTATAGAAAATCCGCGTTATGTTGGAATGTTACCTCGTCGTATCTCAATTGGAATTTCAGGCAATCGTTCAAATGTAAGCTCATTTTTTGCAAATGATTTATACTTTGCACTTGCGAAAAAAGATGGTGTTTTTGGATTTAATGTTTATATGGGTGGCAAAAATACAGAAGTAGCTCTAAGTACGGATATATTTTTACTTGAAACAGAAGTTTTTGATTTTTTCAAAGCATTTATTGAAGCATTTTATATTCATGGCTCTCGCTCTTCAAGAGCAAAAACTAGAATCTTTCATATGATTGAAGAGATTGGTATGGACGCACTTAAGGCTTTTATCCAACAAGAGTATAAAAGTGATTTTCAAACTGAGGGCGAGTTAATATTAGAAAAAACAAAGTTTGGAGAGTTTCACAAACTAAAAGATGGGAAGTATGGTTTTTGTTATCAGACAGATTTTTCAAGACTAACAACAGATGAGATAAAAAATATAGCTTCATACGCTACAAAAAACTCTCTTGAAATTCGTCTTGGAATGGATCAAAACATCTATCTCATAGGACTAAATGAGCCATCAACTACATTAAAATCTCAAGCACTAAGCAACACAATCGTTGCATGTGCTGGAAACCTTTGCCCCTATGCTGTTTGGAGCATCAAAGATGAAACTTCATATCTACCACTAGATAAGATAAATGAGCACAGTATTCAAGTTGGCTTTTCTGGTTGCGCTAAGGGATGTGGAAGACATAGACACACAGACATCGGGCTAATAGGGCTAAAAACAAATAACTTTGGGGATACAGACGGAGGGGCTAGAATTTTTATAGGTGCTAGTCACTCCAATGGAACTTCAACTGGGCGACAACTCTTTTCAATGGTTCCTTTTATGCACCTAAATAGCGTTGTCTCTTTAGCTATTAAGTTTTTTGAACTTAGCGGATATAGTGATTTTGAAGAGTATGCTACAAAAACACTAAGCAACTACTCTGAAGAGTTTGTATCTTTATGGTTTTTAGCAAATTTAGAGACAAATAAAACCATAGAACTTCTGAGCCAAGAGACTACAACAACGTATGAGTATGAAAAAAATCTACTAAAAAAAGAGTTTGGTGAGCTTGATTTTTGGGAGCATGTAGATGAAAATTTTCACGATGCTATAAGTTATCTCTCTAAAAAATTATGGACTATCGAGGGCGAAGACCCGCACTATAAACCTAAAATAGACAGGGTTAACTTTCGCTAAGAAGAAGTTGATACCCAAAACCTTTTATATTTTTGATAAGCACTTTAGAGGTCTTTTCTCTAAAGCGTTTGATAAACGTTCTAAGCCTCTCATCACTTGCATCCGCTCCCCAAAGAGCTTCTTTTATGGATATATCATCAACTGTTCTATCTTTAGAATCTAACAAAAGAGTTAAAAATTTTATATCGTTTTTTGCAAGAGCTATATACTTCTCATTTTTATAAAGAGAGTTTGTATTTTTGTTAAAAACATAGCAATCACTGAGCTTTACTATCTTATTTTGTATCTTTGAAGTTATACTGCTTATATATTCCAAAAGTTCCTCTGCATCAAAAGGTTTTAGAAAATACTTTGTTACTCCAACATCTATTGCCCCAAAGAGTTTCTCTTTTTCACTAAAAGCACTTAGTATAATTATTGGTGTATTTGGGTTGATACGCTTGAGCTCTTTTGCCATCTCAAGCCCATCAAGACGAGGCATCATAATGTCAGTGATGACAATATCAGGTCTTATCTTTTTAAAAAGCTCTATCCCCTCAACACCGTCTTTTGCAATAGTAAAACTATGAAAATTATCTCCTATCGCCTCTTTAAGAAGACGTGCAAGATTTTCTTCATCTTCAACAAGAATAATTTTTAAATCTTTTAATACTCTATTTTTCATACTAATCCAATGGAATTTTTATACTAAATGTTGTTGTCTTTTTTTTACTTACAACGTCAAGCGTAGCACCAAGGCCTTGCTCACAAATCATCCTTGACATAAACAGACCAAGCCCTGTTCCACGGCTTTTATGTTTGGTTGTGAAGTATGGCTCAAAGATTTTTTCTATATTTTCTTTTGATATTCCACCTGCATTATCAACAAACTCTATAAGAGCAAAACCACTCTCTTTTTTTACACGAATAGAGATCTCTCTAAGAAGAATACTATTATGTACAAAAGCGTCTTTAGAGTTGTTTATAAGGTTAATTATCACCTGCGTTAGCTCATTTGAGATACCAAGTACTTCTATGTCTTGAAACTCTTTTTTTAGACTTATCATCTGCTCATTCATTATATTTTCCAAAAGCGCAACTGCCTCTTCTATACTATCGCTAATATTGAAATAGTGTCGCTCTTTATCTGGTGAGAAAAAGTTTGTAAAATCATCAATAGTTTGAGACATATTTTTTATAATATGCTTACTCTCATCATAAAACTTTGAGGCGTCTGCGCTATTCTCATTTTGCATAGCTTTTTTAATGTTAAACATCGCCAAAGAGAGCTCAGTGAGAGGTTGTCTCCATTGATGAGCTATGTTTGCTAGCATCTGCCCTAGACTTGCATGACGAGATTGCCAAAACATAACACGTTGCTTCTCTTCATTTTTTTCTATCTCATCACGTACGCGCTCTTCAAGTGTCTGATTTAACTCTTTTAACTCTTTTGTCTGCTCTGCAACTCTCTTCTCAAGATTTCTATTTAGCTCTTCATACTCTGCTTCTTTTTTAAGAAGTTCCTCTCTTAGAAGGACCTCTTTTGTTACGTCATACCTTATTGCTATATACTCTGCTATATTTTCTTTTTCATCAAGAATTGGAATAATTGTAGTATTTACATAAAAAGTAGAGCCATCTTTTGCCAAATTTTTTACAGTATCTTTATATACATGCTTCTTAGATATGCTCTGCCAAAGAAGTTCAAACTTCTCACTTGGCACTTCAGGATGACGAACAATATTGTGATTTCTTCCTAAAAGTTCCTCTTTTGTATATCCGCTTATTTTACAAAACTCACTATTTACAAAAGTAATAATGCCATTAACGTCTGTCTTTGAGATGATATTGTTATTTTCAATAGCCTCTTTGTACTGCTTTAGCATATCACGCTACTTTAACTCGCTCCACTTATCCCCAATATTCATACTGGCTTTTAGTGGAACATTTAGTTGCATTATATTTTGCATTATGTTTTTAAATCTCTCGCCTAAAGCTTCTGCCTCAGAAGCATCTACCTCAAATATGAGCTCATCGTGAATTTGTAGAAGCATTTTTGCGTTTAGGCGCTCATCTTCTATAACTTTATCAATTTTATTCATACTTAGTTTGATAAGGTCACTTGCACTTCCTTGAAATATACTATTTACTGACTCTCTCTCGTAGGCTGCTCTAAACATAGGTGCAGCATTTTCATAGTCAAAATATCTGCGTCTGCCAAGAAGTGTCTCAACATATCCCCTCTCTTTTGAAAAATCTACAATAGAGCGAAAATATGACTTAACACTAGGAAAGCTGTTAAAATATCTCTCTATAATCTCTTTAGCTTCTGTTGTCGTTATCTTAAGAGTTTCAGAGAGTTTTTTTTGTCCCATTCCATATAAAAGCCCAAAGTTAACCGTTTTAGCCACATTTCTTTTAAGTGGTGCTTCTTCTTCGCCAAAAAGTGCAATCGCTGTTTGCATGTGTATATCTTTATCTTGCATAAATGCATCAACAAGAACTCTGTCTTTAGTAAAGTGTGCTAGAAGTCTAAGCTCAATTTGTGAGTAGTCAATACCTATGAGTTTTTTACCCTTTGGTGCTACAAACGCCTCTCTTATCTTTGTACCAAGAGCTGTTCTAGTCGGTATATTTTGAAGATTTGGGTTTTTTGAGCTCAGTCTTCCTGTTGTAGTTCCAGTTTGAACAAAAGAGGTGTGAATACGACTCTGTTTATCTTCTTTACTAAGCTTTAGAAGCGGTTCTATATATGTTGAGTAAAGTTTGTAAACTTCTCTATACTCTAAAAGATATGGGATAATCTCATGTTCATCTAGCAGAGAGTTTAAAACCTTCTCATCGGTCGAGTATCCTGTTTTCGTCTTTTTTGAGGCACTAAGCCCTAGCTTATCAAAAAGTACACCGCCTAGCTGTTGTGTTGAGTTAATATTAAACTCCATAGAAGCGAGTTCATAAATCTTCTTTGTTAGCTCACTCAAAGACTCTTTTACTTCAACTAAAAACTGCTCCAAAAATGAACTATTAACCTCTATGCCATACGTCTCCATCTTAAGGAGCGTTTTGATAAAAGGAAATTCAACAGCCCTTGCCTCTTCTATAAGATGCTCCGCCCCCTGATCTCTTAACATCTCTAAGAAAAGATAGTAAAGTCTTAGTGTTATATAAGCATCTTCTGCTGCATAATCACATGCATCTTCAAGTGCGACACTTGCAAATGTCTCACCTTTTTTTACACTATCTTTAAATGCAATCATCTTATGCTCTAAGAGTTTTTCTGAGAGTTTATCAAGAGAGAGCGCGCTCTCAGGGTTTATAAGCCAAGCTAAAATCATAGAGTCAGCAAATATATCAAGCTCGACTTCACCTAAAAATCTTGTTACAAAATGTAGGTCAAACTTTATATTATGCCCTACTACGCGGGAGTTAAATATCTTTTTAATGGCAATTTTTGCCTCTTCGTGTGAGACTTGCTCTCCAACTCCAAGATAAAAATGCGCTATTGGAACATAATAAGCCTCATCTTCATTAAAACAAAAACTAAATCCAACAAGAGAGTCATTTTCATAATCAAGCCCTGTTGTCTCTGTGTCAAAAGCTACTATCGTATCCTCTTTTAGTGTTGATAAAACTCTTTTAAGTTCTTTGGCATCATCTATTAGGGTTGCTTTAAAATCTATCTTTTTATTAGTCCAAATCTCTGCTTCTACTTTTTTCAGAGCTTCTTGATGAGTCTGCTGAGTAACCATATTTTTAGCAGCAAGAGTTCTTAGAACTGCATTTTGTTCATACTTTACAAGCTCGTCATATATATTTAAAAAAGGATTTTCTATATCCATTTTGTACTCTTCAAAATCAAAACTCTCAAAAACACTACAACTAAGCGTTACAAGCTTTTTAGACATATATGCCTGTTCTTTAGACTCTAAAAGTTTTTTTTGAATTCCAAGCGGTTTTACATCCTCAATATTTGCATAGATATTGTCAAGGCTCTGATACTCTACTAGCAGTTTTTCTGCACCAACCTTGCCTATGCCCTTAACACCAGGGATATTATCAGCAGAGTCGCCAAGAATGGATTGATAATCTATAAACTGTTTTGGAGATATTCCATACTTCTTAAGGCAGCCATCTTCATCCATAACCTGTTTTTTTATAGCATCAACTAAAACAACTTTTCCATCATCAATAAGTTGAAAAAGGTCTTTATCATGTGACACTACTCTAACATTGTAGTTCATCTCTTTTGCAAAGTGTACCACTGTAGCTATAATATCATCTGCTTCATATCCGTTACAACCAAGTGTTTTATAGCCCATTTTGTCTATCCACTCAATAGCAATTGGGAGTTGCATAGTAAGCTCTATCGGTGGTGCTTGTCTGTTTGCTTTATAGTTTGTGTCTATCTCTTTTCTAAAGCTATCACCCTTAGTATCTATAGCAAAAACAATATAATCACTGTCATGCTGTTTTTGAAGAGTTGAGATAAAGTTTATAAAACCAGTTAAAAGTCCAGTAGGAAAGCCTTGAGCGTTTTTTAGATGCTGTGGCAGAGCATAAAAACTGCGGAAAAAAAAGCCAAATGTATCTATTACGGTTACTGTTTTGCTCATTTTAAAGTGACTGCGTCATACTGCTTATAGACTCTTCCAATAGTTCAACTTTATATCCTGCATCAAGAGCTATTTTGAGTCCAAAATTTATAGCCATCTCTGAAAAAGGTCTATTTATAGGAATAATTGTCTTTACAATATTTAATGCCATAGCAAACTCTTTAATCTCATCTTGTGCACCAGAAGGAGCATCTGAGTATTTTATCATCTCTATAAAGTCGCTATCAAATCCCCAATGTTTAAAGACAAGGGCAGTTACTTCTCCGCAACTTGCATTTACATAAGCTCTCTCAACCGCTGCTAGGCTATTTGAGTTTTCTACTTCACTTGCAAAGCTTATCGCTTCATCATTTTGAATAACTTCACTTGCAATTAGTATCTTTCCTGTCTCTTGCAAAAATGCCGCTAAATAGAGCTTTTCAGCCTTTTGCTTATCAATTTTTTTATACCAATTAAGGATTAAAGCAGCTTGGAGTGAAGAGACATGCGCAAACTCATCTGATGTTACATTATATGGCTGCATATCTACATTTAGAAGTTTTTTTATAGAGTTTCCAATTGCAATAGAACGTGTCATACTCATTCCAAAAAGGCTCACTGCTTGTGAAGCATTTTTTATCTCACGACCAAAACCATAAAGAGGAGAGTTTGCAATTTTTAAGATATTTGCGATTATCATCGGACCTTGCTCTATCACATTTGCCATATCTTTTACCGTAGAGTTCTCATTGGCATATATCTGGTTTATCTTGATAATTGTTGATGAGAGCGGAGGGAGTGCTTTAATATTATCTATAATAGAGCTTTTCAAATTTGCACCTCTTTTTTTAAATTATTATAGCAAGTTATCTATTAAAATTATTTGCTATGACACTCGCTAAGTGTTTTTTCGGCTCTTGCAAAATAGTCATAACCGTTGTAAATTGTATATACCCCATATATAACTACTGCAAAAGATGAGAGGCTTACCATCATATTTCTGAGGTTTGTAGCCCTTGATAGAGATGCTAAAAAACCAAGTCCAAACATAGCTGGAATTGTACTTAGCCCAAATATCATCATTACAAATGCACCATAGAGTGGGCTAGCTGTACTTGCCGCTGTTATCGCAAAAAAATAGACGAATCCACATGGCATAAGGCCATTTAACATGCCAAGCGTAAAAAAACTAAAGTTTGATTTTGAGTTAAGAACCTTCTTAAAAGTATCTTTATACACAGAAGAAGATGAAAAAGAGTGCTCGATAAGTGTTAAGAACTTTATTTTACCCATCAAAGAAAGACCTGCAAGAACCATAGCAACCCCAGCAACTACAAGAAGTACTCCATTTGCACTATTACTAAAAGTAACTACTCCACCTAAAGCCCCAAATATAGCGCCAAGAGTTGAGTATGTAAATACACGTCCTAAAGAGTAAAGAAGATGAGCAACACTTTGTGAAACTTTTGAACTGCTTGGTTCAATTTTTATGGATGAATATGCTAAAACTATGCCTCCACACATCCCTATACAGTGCCCAAAAGAGCCCAAAAAAGCTATGGTCATGATAGTTATTATGTTTACTGTTTCCAAATCTAGTTCTCTTTATTTAAAAGTTTTTTCCTGATTAATGGATTGCGCAGCGTCTCTCCTCTTAACATTCTAAGACGCATTATATCAAAAGTAACAAGCCCCTCTGCGTCATTCTCATAAGCTCCAAAACCATAACCCATAGCAGTTTCATCTGTAAGTGAATAAAATGCGCCTCTAGCATCAATAAATCTCTTTGTATCTCTACTCATTACCCAGATTTTAATATCATTTCCAAGATTTTTATCTTCTAGCCATTTAACAAATCCGCCATGATCATGAAAAAACCAGCTTTTGCCATCTTTTGATATCAGTTGCGAGGCATCTCTTAAGTTATCTATCACCATGCCACAATCACTATCCTGATAAAGCCCTGCACTCATCTCAATAGGTAGTTGAGCCATATTTCCCTCTTGAACAACAATCATTTTTTTAGAAGTTGCAAGAAACAGAAAAACCAGAACAAGAGTGCCAACAAAAAGAGCAAGAAATATAAATGGCAATAATTTTTTCATTTTTTTAAAAACCTTTATTAGATATGGTTAATCAAAATTCTATATTTAAAATATTTGATTTTTCAAATAAATATAAAATAATTATCTATTTTTATAAAATATTTGTTATGTATGAAATTAAGAATCAAACAATCATAATATTTTACATAACTAAGCGTTACATTAGCATTAGGCATCTAGCCTATATTTACAAATGCTCTTTAGCCATTGGATGACACACTTCTAATGTCTCTTTTAAATCTTGTTTTTGTATGTGTGTATATATTTGAGTTGTTAAAAGTGAAGCGTGACCAAGAAGTTCTTGAACAACTCTCAAATCTGCTCCACCAGCAATTAGTGAAGTAGCATATGAGTGCCTAAGTACATGAGGAGAGACTCCTAAGTATTTTTGAGTTATTTTGTATGCAGATATTCTACTAAGCTTATCACCCTTGTAATTGCACCAAATATACTCTTTTGTCTTTTGCAACTCACTAAGATAAGCGTCAACAGCCGCTTTTGCTACATGAGCAATTGGAACTATACGCTCTTTCTCACCTTTTGCATGTCTGATGTATAGCCACTCACCTTCAATATCTTCTCTTCTTAGTGCCAAACACTCACTAATCCTTGTCCCAGTTGCATATAAAAAAATTATCATTGCATAGTCTCTAAGCCCTATTATAGAGCTTCTATCAACCTTAGAGAGAGCATTTTGTATATCTTGAAATGAAAGAAATTTTGGAAGTAGTTTTGGGATTTTTGAAAACTTTAATTTTTTCTTTTCGTCAACAAACTGATTTTTATAACAAAAATCAAAAAAAGCGTTTACTGAAGATAGTTTTCTGTTGAGTGTTCTTTTGTTTTTATATTCACTTAAGAGATTAAAAAGAGTTTTTGAATCCAGTGATATTAACGGTTTCTTTAGAGCAGACTCTATCTGTTCTAAATCACCTCTATAAGCATCTACGCTTTTTTTGCTAAGAGCTTTTATAACACTTATGTACTCTATAAAAGCCTCTAGCTCGTTTGACATCACTACTCTACTGAAATATACTCATCATGAACAAAAAAGATTTTATTATTTATATAAACATATCCATCTTCAACATCAGCTTCATAGATGCCAGAAGATGACAAATCAATTGGCATCTCGATAAGATAACCCTCTTTTTCTAAAGCGTATAGTTTACCATCATTTAAAATAAGTCCTAAAAAGTGTGCAAATGGAAATTTTAATCTTGCATTCTCTTTTAAGTCTGATGTTAAAGATATGATTTCGCCCTGTTTTGTAGCTATATAAATATTTTTATCATCTGCAGCTATGCTTCTTATATCAAATGGCAACCTAATCTCATCTTGTGATAAAGAGAGTATTTTATTTCCAGTTGCTGCAATAATTTTATTATCTAAAAGGTTAAAGTAGATTATATTATTAAAATGCTCTTCAGTGCTCACGATAATCGTTCTTAATCTCTTTTTTGTTGCTTCGTTTATGATTACAACTTTTCCATCTAGTGTTGCAAAAATAACAAGCTCATCTCTAAAATAAGGCTTTACAATCTTTGAGTTTACAACAATAGGAGGATTCCCCTGCTCTTTTAAAAGTAAAGTCTTACTCTTTATAGAGTAAAGTGCCATCTCATTATCCGAAAAAAGAACAGCTAAAGTATCTTTTTTAACACTAGCAGTCGCAATTGTTTTCTTTAGATTAAATTTTTCAACACTTTTTTTATCTGCAATATTTTGAAGAGTTAAGTTTCCATCAATATTTGAGCTTAAAACCCATCCATCGCTCTCTCCCAAAAGTTTTTCATCTTCGGCAATAAAAATATCAACAATCTTTCCATCAACCAATATTTTTCTATCTTCTATCAAAGCAGCATTCTGAGATATTGATTTTATAGTTACATCACTGCTACCAGAGTGCTCCCAATCATCTACTATACTTATAGGTTTAAAAACTTCTTTTGATCCGCACGCACTAAAGAAAATAACAACAAGCAATGGTATGAAAACAGTATATAAAGTTCTCAAAATATTACTTTATACCATAGTGCATAAGAGATGCAACTAATTTTTCTAGTGATGACTCTTTTGATACTTTCTCAAGCATATCTCTAGCCTCATTTATCTTATTTTCATTTAAAAGCATTATCGCTCCTTGCACAAGAGCCAAATCTCTAAAAATAGCATCTTGTTTTGAGGCATATTTTTCAAGCATTGAGCTATCTGTTGCCATTTCATACTCAGCTAAATCACTAACAATAAGAGTCTTTGTATTTTTTAAATTTTTAAGTGATTCCACATCTTTGTTTGCAATAACTTGTGAAAAAGTCCAAGCATCATAAAGATTTGGTGCTAAAGATTTAAGTTCATTTAACGCTGCTGTGTCATTTGAATTCAACTTAAGTTTGGTAAAAGCTATATTTGCAGCCTTTATCTTGCTGTTTTCATTTGCATCATAGGCGATATTTGCACCTACCAATACAATAATTGCAATAACAGAGATGATCATTACATTTTTATATTTTTTAATAAATCTCTCAGTTACAACCGCTTTTTCAAAAAACTTCTCTTCGGAGCTTAGCTCCTCTTTAATCATATCTATATTATCTTTTAAGCTCAAAAATATTCCTTAGCGTTCTTTATAACTATCAAAAAGTTTAAAATAGTATCGCATATTTTGTTAAACTTTCATCAAATAGATATATTTTTTTTGTTACAATCCATATCAGATTATTATTAGGGTGATTATATGCAAATAGACGATTTATTATTAACTAAATTAGAAAAGTTATCATTTTTAAAAATTACTGATGACAAAAGAGATGAAATTATCTCTCAACTCTCTGAAATTGTAAATTTTGTTGATAATTTGAGCCAATTAGACACAAAAAATGTTGATGAAAAATTTGCGATGAGTGACGATGCTACACTTTTAAGAGAAGATATTGCTTATTGCGATACCTCAATAAATGAGAGTATTATTAAAAATGCACCTCAAAACCGTGATAACTTCTTTATAGTACCAAAGATAATAGAGTAACTATCCAAAAAAGGGTGCTATAATTTAGGACAAAAATTTAAAAAGACAAAGGTATGTAATTATGAGTCAAGAAATAAGTAAATCAATTGATATAAAAAAGCTACTTAAGAGTGTTTTACATTTTGAATCTTCAGATTTGCACCTTGTCCCTGGCAGTGAGCCACAAATTAGAATTGACAAAGCTCTAAAACCACTAAATCTGCCTATACTAAATGCTAAAGAGATAGAAGAGATGGCTTATGCCCTCATAGAAGATAAGCAAAAGAAAATCTTTGAAGAAAATAATGAACTTGACTTTTCATTTGAACTCGAAGGTATTGGTCGTTTTCGTGCTAACTACTATCGTACTATTGGCGGAATTGCATGTGCATTTCGTATGATTCCAATAGACATACCGCCTCTTGAAAAGTTTAACAACAACCCGATATTTAAAGAGCTTGTAAAAAGAGAAAAAGGACTTATCTTAGTAACAGGTCCTACTGGTAGCGGTAAGTCAACCACACTGGCTTCTATGCTTCATGAAATAAACATGACGGCTAACAAGCATGTAATCACCATAGAAGACCCCGTTGAGTTTGTTCATACAAATATAAAATCTCTCTTCTCACAAAGAGAAGTTGGTGCAGATACAAACTCTTTTTCAACAGCTTTAAAATTTGCTCTAAGACAAGATCCTGACGTAATACTAGTTGGTGAGATGAGAGATAAAGAGACAATTTCTGCAGCTCTTACTGCGGCTGAAACTGGTCACATAGTTTTTGGAACACTCCATACAAACTCTGCGCCCTCAACTATAAACCGTATTATTGATGTTTTTGATGCTGGAGAACAAGCACAAGTAAGAGCGCAACTTGCATCTTCACTTATCTCTGTTATCTCTCAGTCTCTTATGCCAAGAATTGGCGGTGGAATTGTCGCTACACAAGAGGTTTTAATAGCAAATCCAGCTATTCAAAACTTAATTAGAGAAGACAAAGTTCATCAAATATATTCTCAAATGCAGTTAAATCAAAATGAAACACATATGACTACACAAACAGATCAATTAGTAACGCTGCTACGAAAAAGAGCCATCTCAAAAGAGACTGCAATTACGGCCTCAAATAGACCAGAAGAGCTTATTAAAATTATTCATAATCTTTCATAATCCTTTGACATTTTATGTCAAGGGGTTATTGTTTTCTAAACTTTATCATCTTAAAACGCTCACCTAAAAAATTTGGCATTATTAAGATTTTAACTTTTTCTAACTCTTGTTTATAAATCTTCTCATCTGCTTTTTCTTTTAAAATTTCTAGTAATTCTAAGATTCCCATATTTACAAGAGCGACCATTTGTGCTTTTAACTCTATAAACTCTACTCCAGCCTCTACATAAGCATCTTTTACATGCTCAAAAGTTACATCATAAGTTATATCTGAATTTGCAAAAAGTTCATCTCTTTTTATATTTTCATCAAAAAATGGGATTACTTCATGTTTAGAGTAAACTCTTATAGAGAAATCAGGACGAGCTTGCATCTCTCCATAGTCAAAGCTCATAAACTCGAACCTATCACAAGCACTTGCCATATCTAAAGCAAACTCTTCATATCCAATAGCTATTTCACCTCTATCTTTATGATACTTTTTTGCTTTTTCACTAACCCACTCATTATCTACATCAAAAACAATTTCACTTCCATCAACTCTTGCTGTTTTACCCTTATAATAAAGCTCACAAGCAAATGCATCAAATATCTCATTTGCTATAAAAAAAGCTTCTTTACATTTTAGTTCTTTGAGTGATTTGTAGTGTCTAAGCTTTATAGCGTCACCAAAACTCTCTTTAAGATAGTTTTTTTGAAACTGCTGAAGTGCATCAAATCTCTCTATAATTACGAACTCTAGAGTCTCTAATAGTTTTGGTCTAAGCGTGTATATAAATTCAATAATATCAGCTAAAAAGTATCCATGGTGCGCACCAATTTCACAAATAACGCTATTTTTTTTTAAAAAACCATCATCAATTAAAGAGATGATATGTTTTGCTATTGTCCCGCCAAAAAATTTACTAGAACTTACAGATGTATAAAAATCGCCACCTTTTCCTATACTTTTATATGTCGCATAGTAGCCATTTTCTGAGTATAGCCACTCGCTCATATAGTCACTAAATCTCATTTTTATAAATCTCATAAAGTGTTAAAAGTTCAAGTTGTCTATCTAGCTCATATATCTCAATATCATTTTTTTGAACTTGTAGAGAGTTTTTTAGAAGCTCTACATCATACTCTGTTTTATAGCCAGCCTCAAAAAGCTCTTTTGTTTCTGCTAAAAGTTCTCCATACAACTGAGTATTTTCAACACTTAGCACTCTCTTTCGCTCAAGACTTTCTAAATTTTGCATCACCTGTTCAAAGAGTGCTTTTATCTCTTTTGTCTTGTCTAGCTCATCAATTTTTGACTCTAGATATTCAACTTTTGCACTCTGTATGTCATCAAATGTACTTATATTTAGAGGCATTGATACCTTGAAACCATAATTTAGATAATCAGTAGCCTTAGAGCCAGGTAAGCTTCCACCTTGAAATGTAAAATTCTCACTTCTATCCCAGTTATATCCACCATATATACTAACTTTTGGAAGGTATTTTGAGACAGTTGTACTTTTAAAATATCTATTTTTTTCACTTAAGCTTTGAGACTGTTTGAAAGAGAGATTATTTGCCATAAACTCATCTCTTTGTATTATCTCTAAGTGAGGTAAAGAGGCTTTTTCATGGTCTAAATCACTAATAACACTAAATTTAGATATAAGTCTCTCTCTATTTGCTTCTATATCATAAAGAGCTTGAACAGCTACATTCTTATCTATTATCGCACTATTTAAAAAGCCAGAATCAAGCTGTCCACTTAAATAGCTCTCTTTTTTTTGCGCTAAATTTATCTCTGCATTTTTAATCAATAATTTTTGTCTCTCCACTCTCATTTCGCTCTGTTTTATCTGCATTAAAAGAGAGAGTGCATCTTTGATAAGTTTTCTCTTTGCAACATCTACTGAGTATTGCGAGTATAGTCTTGTTGCTTCAGCGTATTTAATTCCAAAATAGATACCGCCACTTTGAAAAATTGGTTGATCTATAGTAATAGAAGTTTTTTTTGTAATTGACTCAGCATCATAAGCTTCACTAACTCCATAAGAGTAATTAAGCATTACAGGAGAGATCCAAGAGTCTCGTAAAACATTGCTACTAGCATCTACTTTATCACTCTCTAATCTAAAATACTCTTTTTTATTGTCAGATATATACTCTTCTAAAGAGTTATCCTGAGCTGCTGCAAAGTTGCTATAAAGAGCTAACAGCGCGATTGAGAGATGTAAAACCTTCATCTATTTCCTCTTTTGTAATTGTTAGAGCTGGCAGTAGTCTAAGAGTATCACGCCCTGCTTTTAGCACTATTGCTCCCTCTTCTCTTGCATTTGAGATTATTTTACTTAATGTATCTCCATCTTTTACACGTAAACCACACATCATTCCTATTCCCACTTTTAATGTAAAAATATCTCTATGTGCATTATAAAATTTATCTAACTCACTATCAAAATAATCTATATTTTTTTGTAACTCTTTACTATCATACATATCATTTAAAATATCTATAACTTCACATGCAGCGGCTGTACTTAAAAAATTACCACCAAAAGTTGAGCCATGATCTCCTGCACTAAAAATATCTTTTAGCGTTGTCATAACAACGCCGATAGGTACGCCACCGCCTAAGCCTTTTGCGAGTGTTACCACATCTGGCTCGATATCATAGTAGTTTGATGCAAGAAACTTTCCTGTTCTGTAAACTCCAGTTTGTACTTCATCAATTATAAGTAAAACATTTTTTTCTTTTAAAAATTTTGCAAGTTTTTGAACTGAATCTCTATCTAGTGGCTGAACTCCGCCTTCCCCCTGAACAAGTTCAATCATAACAGCGCATGTATGATCATCTACTAGACTTGCAACATGATCTATGTTATCCGCATATACAAAACCATCAGGATATGGCCCAAAGTAGTTATGCATCTTCTCTTGCCCTGTTGCTTTTACTGTTGTAATAGTTCTTCCATGAAAAGAGTGTTGAAGTGTTATAACCTTATATCTTTTTAATTCACCATCTTTTTCACCAAATTTTCTAGCTATCTTTATAGCACCCTCATTTGCCTCTGCGCCACTGTTTCCAAAGAAACACATCATGTCATATCCGCTCGCTTCAACTATCTTTTGCGCAGCACGTGCTTGTGGTGCTATATAGTAAAGGTTTGAAGTGTGTGTTATATTTGAGAGTTGCTTACAAATAGCATCATTTACTCTTTTATTTGCATGGCCAACGCTACATACAGCGATACCTGAAGCAAAGTCTATGTATTTTTTGCCATTTGCATCAACAACTCTTGCGTTATCACCGCTTACAAACTCAACATCAGCTCTTGCGTAAGTTGGTAAAACATATTTTTTATCTTGTTCTTTTATATTATTCATCTTCTGATTTCTACCTTATTTTCTTGAAATATTGCGCTTTTTGTACTTAATGCGTGCTTTGAGGATGTTAGATTATTTACACCCTTAGTACCGCTATAAATTAAAACACAATCCACTCTTAAATCATCATTGTGCTTAACTTTTAACTCAACACTTCCGTTGATTGAGCTAATAGTAATAACTTCTCCATCCTCAAAACCTAAAGAGCTGTGTAGATACACTGACTCTTCACGATTAAATTGAGAATTTAAACTGCCTTGACTCTTGCATGTAATTAGGTGCATACCAGTATCTTCATCTACTTTTGAGTTTAGTTCATCAAGGAAAATAAACTCTTTATCTTTTGTATCAAAACCATTTATGTATGGTATCTCTTCTCTTTTATCGACATACATAAGTCCATCAACCCTCTTTATTGCAAAACTTTTAAAATGGTTAATATAGAACTCCTCGCTCTGTATAGGTAAGGAGTACTCTTTACAAAGATAAGCACTGAGTTCATACTCACTTATTCCTATATCAATATTTGCAACCTTTGGCATAAAAGAGATTCTGTTATGTGAGTATGATGTTCTTACATCATCTTTATATAAAAAACTCTTAGCTGGAATAACCAAATCTGCAATTTCACTTGTCTCATTTTCATAAAGCCCAAAATAGACAATATTTTCTACTTTACTTATTGAGTCTCTTACTCTAAGAGAATCTGGCATTTGAGAGAGTGGATTTGCTCCTTGAATGAAAACCGTCTTAAAGAGGCTAAAATCTGTGTTAACCTTTGATACTTTTTTCCCATTCTTGTTAAATGGAGAAACTATACCATCTCTTGATGAGCCGAGATAGCTAACACCGCACCCCTCTTTCGCAAACAATCCAAGCATTGCGGCAAAAGCATCAATTGCTCTCATCACATCTGCACCATCACTATATTTTTGAATTCCAACACCACATACTATTGCTACTTTTTTGCCCCTAACTAGCCTCAGCAAGTCGCCTACCTGACCAAGTGTTACACCAATTTGTTCTAGTGTAGCTTTTATTCTTAGGTTTTGAGTTAATTCATAATACTCTTCATATTCACTAGCGTATTTATCTAAAAACTCCTCATCACAACCATTTTCTATATGCAAAAAACGACTAAGCAACATTGCCAAAAAAAGATCTGTATGTGGTTTAAGTTGAATATATAAATCTGCAACTTTTGCTATTTTAGTCTTTATAGGGTCTATTACTATGATAGTTTTATCTTTTATTAGTGGTAACAGATGGCTTGAAGATGTATGTGGGTTTCTGCCCCAAAATATTACTACTTCAGATTTAGCAACTTCATGCAAAGGCATATTTTTATTGCTACCTCTACCTTGAATAATTCCCTCTTCACCAGCACCATCACATAAACTTCCATCTGTTAAAGTTGCGCCATATAAAGAGAAAAAATGTTCAGTTACCTCTTGCATAAGTGCAAAATTAGCACTTCCTCTATAATAAAGAGTATCTTCATTTTTTGATGAATCTATCATCTCTTTTAGCTTAAGCAACGCTTCTTCTATCGTTATCTCATTACCCTTGTATCTTGGAACTTGTATAGTCGCATGTTTAGTATAATGATTTAAATGTGGGCACAAAAAGCCGTTTGTATGCCCATCTTTTAGACCTTTTAAAACTCCATTATCAAAGATAATCTCACATGCATCATAACAATCTAAAGGACACGCTGTAATACTACTCATCCCTTAACTCAAGTTTTAACAGTTTAGAAAAAAGAGAAGGAGAATCTATAATTATTTGAGCCATATACTTTGAGATATTTTTTCCATCTGCTATATTTAAAAGTCTTGAAATTTTATAATTGCTCTTTACTCCATCAATATAAATAACTTTTTTTTGCACATCTACAACATCTGATTCATCAAGGTATATTGTTAGTTTTGCTTTTGACACATCTGCTACTTTTGCCAAAGGCGTTGAGATTCCTACAACTTGTCCACTCTTTACAAGCATCTCATAGAGTACAAAATCTTTAGCAACAAGGCTCTTATCTGATATATTTCTTTGAAGTTGAGCATCTCTTAATTTAAGATCTGATATTTGAATTTTTAGATTTTGAATCTCTTTTTTTGTATTTAGATATAAATTTTCACTTGTTATCAAATCATAAAACTCTCTATCTTTTTCTACTGAAGATTTAAACTTAAGTGGTTCAATTTTTTTATAATTTTCTCTTTTTTTAGCAAGTGATTCATCGAGGTTCAGAAGAACTCCTTCGTTTATCTTAATAGTGTTTTCAAGATACTTCAACTTTTCATGTATGGCAATTTGCTCTTTTATATCAAGTTCACTATCTATCTCAATATAAGGATTTTGTGTTAATCTTTTACCTACAAGACTTTCATCTGCACTAATAATCAAACCTGAGACGCTAGATGAAATATCTCTTATTTCATATGGTTCAACCTTTGCATAATAGACCTTTGCATCTAAATAAACAAATAAAAATAACAGCACTATTAAAAATTTCATAAACCAAACCTCTAGTTATATTTTCCCCATGTAATGGCATATATTTTACCATTTCATTATTAACATTCAAGCATAATTCATCATATTTTTGGTACTATCGTAAAATATAAGTCAAGGGGGAAATATGTCTGTTTTAGATAATGTTGATGCTGCTACTAATCTGGCAAAAAATAATGAAGTTCAACTTTTAGTGTTTAGAGTTAGTGATAAATCTGACTCTGCGTATTACGCAATCAATGTATTTAAAACACGTGAGGTAGTAGAATCTAAAAATCATTACATTACACAAATTCCATCTTCTCACTGGCTTTTAGAGGGAACCATTGTTCTACGTGGCCTTCAGATTCCGATATTAAACCTACCGCTATGGCTTGGAATCTCGACAACAAATGAAGAGAATAAAAAATCAAATATATTGGTTTGTGATTTTAATGGAGTAGTTATTGGACTTAGAATTATGTCTGCATTTAGAGTAATCAAGAAAAACTGGAATGAGATGCACGCACCAGACAGCTACAGAGTTGGCAGTGATAATGTTGTTATAAATGACACTAGACTTGAAGACGGAAGCTTATGTCTTGTGCTGGACTATGAGAAACTACTAGCAGATGTAATTCCTCAAGCGATGGTAGATGTAATGGAGTCTCCTATAAATCTTCAAAATATCTCCATCCCTATTAAATTAAAAAATGGAACAGTTTTGATTGCAGAAGACTCTAAAACAGCGCAAAAACATCTAAAACAAATTTTTGAAAATGCAAATCTATCAATGAAGCTCTTTGACAATGGAAAACTTCTTGTAGAGTATATAGATTCGCTTGAAGAAAATATATCAAAAATTCCAGCAATTATTACAGATATTGAGATGCCAGAGATGTCTGGTTTTACTGTTGTTAAATTGCTAAAGAATAATCCAATAACAAAAAATATACCAATAATCGTAAATAGCTCAATGACTGGGCAAAATAATAAAAGAGAAGCTGAAGTTTTAGGTGCGGATGGTTTTATAGATAAAACAAAGAGTCAAAACATAATTCCACTTATTGTAGAAATTATGAATAGAGAAAAAGCGTAAAAACTTACATTCCTTAAATAAGGAATGTAATTCTAGCTCTATTTAAAGATAGAGATAAGAACACCAGCTGCAACAGCAGAACCAATAACACCTGCAACATTTGGACCCATTGCATGCATTAAAAGCATGTTTGTTCTGTCATACTCCATACCAACTTTATTTGATACACGAGCAGCCATAGGAACAGCAGAAACACCTGCTGAGCCGATTAATGGATTAATCTTATTTCCAGGGAAAAGATTCATAATTTTAGCCATGATTACACCAGCTGCTGTTCCAACAGAAAATGCAATAATTCCAAGAGCCAAAATAGCCAAAGTATCCGCTACCAAAAACTGATCAGCTGCTAGCTTAGAACCAACCGCTAGTCCTAAAAATATAGTTATTATATTTATAAGAGCATTTTGCATAGTATCTGATAATCTATCAACAACTCCGCTCTCTTTTAAGAAGTTACCGAACATAAACGCACCAATTAGAGGCGTTGCATCTGGAAGAACTAAAATTGCAAGAACTAGTACCATAATTGGGAAAACAAGTTTTTCTAAACGAGATACATGTCTCATTGTACTCATCTTAATTCTTCTCTCCGCATCTGTTGTAAGTGCTTTCATGATCGGAGGCTGTATAATAGGAACCATCGCCATATATGAATATGAAGCTACTGCAATTGCACCTAAAAGTTCAGGCGCTAGTTGAGTGGCTATAAATATGGAAGTTGGACCATCTGCACCACCAATAATAGAAATTGCTGAAGCTTGTTGAAGAGTGAAATCAAAAAATGGTGTGTACTCTGCAAGAGCAACTGCGCCAACTAATGTTCCAAAAATTCCAAACTGAGCAGCACCACCAAGGAATGCCGTTTTAGGATTTGATAGCAATGGACCAAAATCTGTCATAGCTCCAACACCCATAAATATAAGGATAGGAAAGAGTTGATTAGAGAGTCCCATATGGTAAATAATCCCTAAAAAGCCATCTGGTCCAGCCATATTTGCTATTGGGATGTTTGCCAAAAGTCCACCAAAACCTATTGGAAGAAGCAGTAATGGTTCAAAACCTTTTGCAATAGCAAGATAAAACAGCAGGAATGTAATTAAAATCATAATTACTCTACCCATACCCTTGTGAAAGTCACTCATAGGTTCACCATGTGCATTCATCTCATTTGGATTAGGATTTATAATCGCATTAATACCTGTTGATGTTATAAATCCGCTAATCATCTCAGAAAAAGATTGCGTTTTATAAGTCTCCTCTTTGTGCGTTGAAATCTCAGCAGAAGCTTCAACAGAATCTGTATTTGCATAAGATGCTGCACTAAAGAGCATTAAAAGTGTAAGTAGTTTTATTATAAAAAATTTCATACTACTAACCTAATACTGCTACAACTTGACCTTCAACTACTTTATCATTTGTAGCAACATTGATAGATTTAACAACTCCGCCTTTTGGTGCTACTATATCTATCTCCATTTTCATAGATTCTAAAATCAAAATTACATCGCCTTCATTTACACTTTGTCCTGGATTAGCAACTATTTTCCAAACGCTTCCTGGAAGAAGGGCTTTAATATCTAATTGTGTACCTGTAGTTTTAACTACTTTAGGTGTAGCAGGTTCAACCATCTCTCCATTTACTTCTGTTACTTGGATATTAACATCACCCTCAGCAACCTGAACACTAAACTTTTGACCATCGACTACTACTGTATAATTTCCACTTCCCATACTTGAACTCCCTTGTGATTTATTTTCTTCTTCTTTTTTCATACTTGATATCTTACGAACATTTAACTCACCCTCGCCTTTTAAAAATGCGATACCTTTATCGTGACATGCAGCAGCTATAAAAATATTCTCTTCTGTAATCTCAATATTTTCTTCTTTTAGCCTATTTATCCAAGTAGCTAAAGATTTGCTCTCATCAGCATTTGCCAAATCAAGAGCTTTTTCAGTAGTTGGAGGAAGTCCTAGTTTTTCAGATGCTATTCTAACAATTTCAGGATCTGGTGCAACTGGAGTTTTACCAAAATATCCAAGAACCATTCTTCCATAACCTGGAGCGATAGCATTCCATGGACCTTGCATTACATTATTTAGTGCTTGTTGAAAATAAAACTGAGAAACAGGAGTAACAGATGTTCCATATCCGCCTTTTTCTACAACTTCAGTCATAGCAGCAATAACATCTGGAAACTTATCCATTATACCGTTGTCACGCATCATTTGAGTGTTTGCTGTAAGCGCACCACCAGGCATTGGTGAGAATGGAATAATAGGAGAAACCATAGTAGCTTCTGGAGGCATAAAATAGTCAGATAAACAATACTGAAGCTCTTTTTCATAAGATAGAACTTTACTGATTTCTAATCCACCAAGATCGTAATTCATACCTTTTGTAGCGTGAAGCATAGTAAGAATATCTGGCTGACTTGTACCACCGCTAACAGGTGCAACAGCCATATCTATACCATCAACACCAGCCTCAAGAGCAGCCATATAAGCAGCAACTGAAACACCAGCTGTTTCATGAGTATGAAGTCTTAAGTGAGTTCCTTCAGGGATAAGACGTCTTGCCATCTGTATAGTTTCAAATACTTTTTGAGGATTTGATGTTCCAGATGCATCTTTAAAACAGATACTACTATAAGGGATACCACTATCTAAGATTTCGCGAAGTGTTTTTTCATAAAACTCAACCGTATGTGCACCATGACACCCTGGAGGTAAATCCATCATAGTTACAACTACTTCATGCTTTAAACCATGGTGAGTTATTCTCTCTGCTGAATATTTTAAGTTTTCTATATCATTTAGTGCATCAAAATTTCTAATTGTTGTTGTACCGTGCTTTTTAAACATTTTAGCATGTAAGTCTATAAGTTCCTTAGAACCCGTATCCAACATAACTGTGTTTACACCGCGTGCTAATGTTTGAAGATTTGCTTCTGGCCCAACAATTTTACGAAACCTGTCCATCATCTCAAACGCATCTTCTCTTAAATAGAAGTAGAGTGATTGAAATCTAGCCCCACCAGCAAATTCAAAGTGAGTTATCCCAGCTGTTTTTGCAGCTTCTACTGCTGGAAAAAAGTCATCCATCAATACACGACCACCAAAGACAGATTGAAAACCATCCCTAAATGTTGTATCCATTACATCTATAAATTTCTTAGCCATACTGTTCCTTAACTTTCTCTATGATGTTTGATTGCAGCTGTTATCGCAGCAACTACTTTTTGTTGTTGGTTAATATCTTGAGTATTTTTAGATGAAGAGCCTAAATTTGGCTGAACTTCAGGGAAAAATTTATGTACAGCTTTTGACATAGCACCCATAAAAAATATCATAACTGCAATAAACAAAAATACAGCGCCCATCCCAAGACCCATAAATTTAATGCCTTCTAGTACAAGGTTGGTTTCCATGTAATATCCCTTTTTAACAAGTTTCGCGCCATTGTATAACATCAAAGTTTAAAAAGAGTTTGTGATTGCTTTTTATATTTTAACAAACAACCAAGTTGTTACTTTTAGATTATATAATCCGCAAATCAATATATAATGAACGAAATGGAATAAAATATGAAAAATGAAAATGTTGTAAAATTTGGATGGATAAATACAATTGAAGGCTACTCTTATTTAGCACTTGTGTTTATTGCTATGCCAATGAAGTATCTTCTTGGAATTGCAATGGCTGTAAAAATAGTAGGAATGATTCACGGAATTCTTTTTGTACTTTTTTGCCTTCTTTTAACTAAAGCATGGCAAGAGGCAAAATGGCCATTCAAAGAAACTATAATATTTTTTGTAGCGTCACTTATCCCTTTTGGAACATTTTTTACAAAAAACAGAATAAAAACTTATGAATAAAAAAGTTTTGTTTAGTTAAAATAATCTCTAATATTAAAAATAAAATATATGATTGGAGCATCTATGATTGCTGGAATACATGAACAAGATTTTATAGCTTACATGACATTTGGATTAATTTTAAACTTTATTTTTTCGATATTCTTTGGATTATACCTTAGTAAAAATATAGGTATGCAAGAGATGATAAACTCAAAAGGAGACAAAGAGCAATCTTTACTTATGAGTATCTCTCTTCTTATACCTTTTGCGAAAATGATAATAACGCTTTATAGAGTTGCAATCTTGCAAATTTTCTTTCTAAATAAAGGTTATACGCATAAAGAGTTTTGGATTTATATAACTTCAAATAGCTTAAATAAAGTAGATTAAAAACCTATGAATGAATATAAACTAAAAGTAGTTCTTACTGTATTAGTAAGTGTTATATTTTCTTTTATATTTATCATACTTGCGTTTGTTTTACCAACAACAACCAATGAAACAACAATTATCAAAAAACCATCTAACCTACTTGAAAAAGTCTCAAAAGCAGTTAGAGATTAAAGTGAATTCTTTACTGCTATAAGATTTAATGTTTCGTATGCACAAAGAGGGTTTAATTTTATAGCAGATATTTCTAGAGCTTTAACACATAGTCTTAAATAGTCTAAATCTTCTTCTGTCATTATTACCTCAAGAAGTATTTGTGCATCTTTTATACGTAGATTTCTTACAACACCTAAATTTTTGTGTGCTAAATTTCTAATATTTGTATAATCTAAAACTTTTCCATCTAACATATCTTTTTTTAATTCATGAATATATTTGTAAAACGCCATTTTTGATTTTAAAATTTGTATAACATAATCCTCTATAAGTTGAAGGATAATATCTTCTTCCAAAGACAATTCAGTAACTGCTTCTTTTATCTCGTACTTATAAAATAAAATATTTAAATGTTCAAGATTTTTTTGTATAAATGTGTCCCCATCTCGTATCATCATATCTATTTTATAACGTAAGTGAGAATTTTCTGGAAGTCTTTTTTCAGTAATTGTATAATTCATGGGATAAAATATCATATTTTCTTATCTTATTATTTTAAAGGAATAAAAAAATATAACAAAGAGGATATGAGTGCTACAAAAGCACTCATAAAAGTAGCTTATATTGCTTTGGCAATAACTCTGTTTAATCTTAAAACAAATCCAGCTGTATCTTCTAGTTGAACCCCATCAAATAGCTTTGCCTGATCTAAAAGTAAATGTGCGGCATCATTTATCAAATTTATATCAGCAGAGTTTTTTAATTTTATAATTAGCTCATGCTTAGGATTTATCTGAAGAATTGGAGATGGAGTTGGTGTATCACTGTTTTGTCCCATCTGTCTCATCATTTGCGCCATCATAAAAGCAGGGTCTTCTTTGTCTTCTTTTAGCTTTACAGGTGAGTCAACCAAGTCAAATGTAACTTCAACACTTTTTATACTATCCCCAAGAGACTCTTTTAACTCTTTTATAAGCCCATCAAACTCTTTTGAACTCTCTTCTTGAGCTTTTTTATCAGTTTCATTTTCTTCAAACTTTGCATCATTTACATGTACTAATTTATACTCTTTATACTCTGTAACCATTGGAAAAATAATTGTATCTATCTCTTCATTTAAAATTAAAACATCAATACCACGAGATTTAAATCTCTCTAATGCTGGTGAGTTCTTAAGCATTGAGAGTGAAGTTTTTCCAGTTAGATAATAAATCTCTTTTTTACTATCATCAACATTCTTTATAAACTCTTCAATCATAATTTTTTCATCAGAGTTTATAGTGTTAAATTTTATAAGTTCTAAAATCTTCTCACGATTGCCATAGTCGCTATATAGTCCCTCTTTTAAAACATTTCCAAATTGTGTAAAGAACTCATCATATTTTTTAGCATCATTTTTAGCTATCTTTGCTAATTCAGAGAGAACTTTTTTTACAGAAGCATTTTTAATTTTTGCCATAACTGCGTTTGATTGTAAAATCTCACGAGAAACGTTTAGCGGTAAATCTTTTGAGTCAATTACACCACGTAAAAATCTAAGGTATGTTGGCATAAGCTCTTTTTCATCATCTGTAATAAATACACGATTGATATATAATTTGATACCTGTTTGATAATCAACTCTATACATATCCATCGGTGCTTTGCTTGGAATATAAAAAAGTGTTGTGTACTCTATAGCGCCTTCTGCTTTATTGTGCATCCATACAATAGGCTCTTCTGATGAGTGTGCGATTGAACTATAAAAATCTTTATATTCTTCATCACTTATCTCATTTTTAGAAATTGTCCAAAGAGCATTTGCACGATTAATTTGAGTATTTTCAACTTCAGTTTTTGAAGGCTCTATCTCTTTACCTTCATCATCTTTTTTTGCAGGAACAAACTTATCTTTATCCATAAAAATTGGGAAAGGGATGTGATTTGAGTATTTTTTAATAATACTCTCTACTCTATAACTATCTAAAAATTCGCTCTCATCATCATTTAAGTACATTACTATTGTTGTACCATGAGACTCTTTAGTAGTTTTTTCTATCTCAAACTCGCCATCACCCTTGCTAATCCAAAGATAAGCTTGTTCATTGGCAGCTTTTTTTGTTGTAACTTCAACTCTGTGTGCAACCATAAAACAAGCATAAAAACCTACACCAAATTGACCAATAAGGTTAGAGTCTTTCTTTTGGTCTCCACTTAAATTCTCCAAAAATGCTTTTGTACCTGACTTTGCAATCGTTCCAAGATTGTTCATCAAGTCCTCTTCATTCATACCGATACCACTATCTGTAATAGTTAAAGTCTTCGCCTCTTTATCTGCAATAATTTCGATACGAGGAGCAAAGTTTACGCCCTTGTACTCATCGTTTGTTAGCACTAACATATTTAATTTATCAAGTGCATCTGAAGCATTTGAAACTAACTCGCGAATAAATATCTCTTTGTTTGAATATAGTGAGTGAATCATAAGGTTTAGTATCTGATTTGCTTCGGTTTGAAATTGATGTTTTGCCATTTTTTAAATCCTTTTTAGTTAATAATTTGAGAAATGGTAGCAAAAAAAGTTAATAATTGCAAATCAAATCAAGAAAGCTTAGTCTATGTAACTAAAGTCTCTTTACTCTATAGGCAATAATACTAAGTTGTTTTATTAAAATTATATTTTCATACTTAAATAAATACTCTATTTGTCCAAATAAGTTATAATGATGTCATATAGCCTTTATAAGGCTTATATAAGATGCGGAATATATGCTATATATTATTAAAATCAGGAGTTGATATGAAAAAATTTACACTACTTGTTGCGATTGACTTTTCAAAAAACAGTTATGTTGTTTTAGAAAAAGCGCTTGCATTCACAAACAATATGGACGGTAATCTACATGTTGTACACGTTATTGAGAGTTCATTTTTTTCAAAAAAAATAGATTTAGAGGCGGCTAAAGAGAATGGTTTTTTAGAGCTTAGCAAAAAATTTAGTTCAATAAAAAAAGAGAATTATCACTGTGTCAGTGGAAAAGTAAAAGTTGAAGTTGCAAATACAGCGAATATCTTAGGTGCTGATATGATTATCATGGGAAATAGCGGTGAGACAAACTTACTAGATACTCTCATTATGGGTTCACACACAAAAGAGATTATAAAACATTCACAAACTCCTATTTTAATTATGAAAAAAGAGCATGAACTAAAATATGAAAACATACTAATTCTTACAGATATGTCTAGTGAATCTGCACAAGCAATTAAATATACAGCTAAGCTTTTTAGTGACTCTTCTATAACTCTAGTAAACCTCTTTTACATGCCTCTTGGCAACACTATGAGCCTTTATGGAATGGATGCAGAAAATGTTGAAGAGTACCAACAAGGCGTACAAGATGAGTCACAAAAAGAGCTAGAGCTATTTTTAGACTCTCTAACTCTACCAAAAGAGATTAATGTAACTTCACGTTCTATTAAAAGTTCTCTAAATGCTAAAACATTTCAAAAAGAGGTACAAGAGATTGAACATGATTTACTTGTAATACATGCGACACAAAACGTTAGCTTCTTTGCTTTTGATATTTTAGAGCAATCTCTAACAGACGTAATGGTAGTAAAGTAATCTGGTACACTTTTGTTTAAAGAGAACATTGAAGAGCAAATCATAGAACAGATAGAGTCTACTCCTAGGCTTTATCTCAAGAGATGCAAAGTTATAGCACTAATATTAAGGCTATTTTTACAATACACTACAGTTTTATTCTCTCTTGGCGTATGGTATTTTTATGACTTTTTTATAGCTCTTCTTGCGCTAGTTTTAACATTTATCATTATAGGTATAGTTCGCTCAAAACTACGAAACAGCTCAATACCTTTTAAGCAAAGAGAGTATCAATACGACGATGCTTCGATAGCCGCTTGGTATACGGCTAAAGAGTTCTGTAATGGAGAGTTCTAAAGATTTATACTAACTCCATACTCTACCATTTTAGGCTCAAGTCCCAACTCTTTTTGAATCTCTCTTGAGAAAATTTCCATCTTATCCTCTTCGCCATGAATTAAAAATAGATTTTTTAACCCCTCTATCGGACGTATCCAATCAATCAACTCTTTTTGATCCGCATGAGCTGAGAAACCGTTAATAGTGTAAACTTTTGCTTTTACTGCTATCTCTTCTCCATATATCTTAATATACTTATCTCCATCAACAATGCTACGACCTAAAGTGCCATGAACTTGATAACCAACAAAAACAATTGCATTTTTTGCACTCCATAATCTATGTTTTAGATGGTGCATTATACGCCCTCCATTACACATACCACTTCCTGCTATTATGATAGCGCGTTTTTGAACTTTATTTATCGCCATAGATTGGTCTCTTGATGTACTTTTTTTAAGCCATGAAAAAGAAAAAGGATCGCCTCCGCTGCCAGGTGTATATCTAAGCTCATCACTTAAATATACTGGATAACGGTTATATAGTTTTGTTGCTTTAATAGCTAGTGGACTATCCAAATATATATCACATTTTGGCAACTCGCCACTATCATGCATCTCATGAAGTATCCAAAGTATCTCTTGTGTTCTCTCCAGTGCAAACGATGGAATGATTACATTTCCATTCTGCTTGAGAGTAGCGCGAACAGCCTCTTTAAACTCATCCATGCTCTCATCAAGAGGCTTATGTCTGCGGTCGCCGTATGTTGACTCTATAAAAAGATAATCAGCCTCGCCGACGCTATCTGGATTATCAATGATTAGTCTCTGGGGTGAGCCTAAATCACCTGAGAAAACTATACGTTTAGCATGGTTTTTTTCTTGATAATCTAGCATAACAAAAGCACTTCCTAAGATATGTCCAGCATTCCCTAGAGATACTCTTATATGATTTTTTAGTTTATACTCTTCAAAATAATCCAGCGTACACCATTTTTTTTCAAAAACACTCTTTACATCATCTTTGGTATATAAAGGCTCTAAAATAGCCTCTTCCTCGCCTCTTCTTCTTGCTTTTCTTCTTAGAGTTTTGTATTCCTCTTCAAGTATATTTGCACTATCAAGAAGCATGATTTTTGCAATATCTTTTGTAGCTTTTGTAGCGATAATTTTTCCATTAAACCCATCTTTTATGAGCTTTGGAACTCTTCCTATATGGTCAAGGTGTGCATGTGTTAAAATTAGATAGTTTATTTTTGATACATCAAACTCAAAATCATCATAGTTTTTATTGTTTCCACCATTTCCTTGAAATATTCCACAATCAATCAAAATACGTATAGAGCCTATTTTTACAAGGTGGCACGAACCAGTAACACTAAGCGCTGCCCCGTAAGATGTAACATTTACCATTTGAACTCCTTAACTTACACAAATAAATACTTTTTTTATTATATTCAAACTTGGTGTAATTATTGTGAAATGTGAAAAAGAAGTTTTATTATACACTTTGACAATAAGTCGTTATTAACAATAATAGAGATATTATTTGCCCTAATTTTTTTTCTTTAAAAGCCCTATAATCTGGAGTTAATAAACATCTATGGCATTAATAGACCTACTAAACATATCAAAACATTATGAAGCACAAAAAATTTTAATAGATATAAATTTTCATGTTGATGAGGGTGAGAGAATTGTAATCATCGGCAAAAATGGAAGTGGAAAATCTACTCTTATGAAAATTGTTAATGGTACCCTAGAGCAAGATAGTGGTGAGCGCATTTGTAGACAAAATTTAGAGATAAAAATGTTAGATCAAAGACCTGAGTTTAAAGATGGTGCTACTGTAAGAGAGGCAGTTGAAGATGGTCTAAGTGAGCTTAACATTGCAAAAGAGAGATATGAAAAACTCTCGCATCTCCTAGCAGATGATTTTCAAAACAGAGCTTTTATAGATGAACATGAGATGCTCTCTCGCTATATTGAGCACCATAACGCTTGGAATTTAGATGATAAGATTGACCGCATAATAGAGCATTTTGATCTCAAGCAGTATGAGCAAAAGCCAGTTGCTATGCTTAGCGGAGGGGAGCAAAGAAGAGTTGCTCTTGCTTCACTGCTTCTGCAAAAACCAGATATTTTACTTCTTGATGAGCCTACCAACCACCTTGATGTTTATATGGTGGAGTTCTTAGAAGAGTTACTTTTAAGAGAGAAGTTTACTCTTGTTTTTATATCTCATGATAGATATTTCATAGATAGAGTGGCTACTAAGAGCGTTGAAGTTGAAGATTGCTCCATTAGAGAATATAGCGGAGGATACAGCAACTACTTAAGCCAAAAAGAGGAGTATATGCGAACTCTTGAGAAGCAACATGAAACTCTTTTAACTATACTAAAGAGAGAAAACGAGTGGTTTTCTCGCGGTGTAAAGGCAAGACTAAAGAGAAACGAAGGGCGCAAAGAGAGACTTATGTCTCTTAGAGAAGATGCAAAAACAAATCCCTCTAAAATAAAAAAAATGACACTAGAGCTCGAGCGTGAAGCCAAACATTTTAACCGAGACAAAAGTGTAAACAAGCAAAAGATGCTCTTTGAAGTGGAGAATCTTGGCTTAACCATAGGAGATAAAGAGCTATTTAAAAACTTTACAACCAGAATACTTCAAAAAGATACAATCGCCATAGTTGGACCAAACGGAAGTGGTAAATCAACTCTGTTAAAAGCTCTTTTAGGGCGCATTGAGCCAACAGAGGGGAAGATAAAAAGAGGCGAATTTAAGATAGGCTATTTTGATCAACACCGTGAGATGTTAGATGATAATCTAAATCTTATGGAGACTTTTTGTCCACATGGCGGAGATAGAGTAAGTGTTCGTGGGCGAGATATGCATGTTTATGGCTACCTAAAAAACTTTCTCTTTCCCAGAGAATTCTTAGATAAAAAGATAGGTATTCTTAGCGGTGGAGAGAAAAACCGTATCGCTCTGGCACTACTTTTTACAAAAAATGTAGATATTTTAATTCTAGATGAGCCTACAAACGATTTGGATATTCCAACAATAAATATTTTAGAAGAGCAGTTGATAAACTTTAGCGGAGCCGTAATCATAGTAAGCCATGATAGATATTTTGTAGACAAAATCGCTAAAAAACTCTTTATTTTTAAAGATGATAAGAGCATAGAAGAGAGTTATCAAAGTTACACTGAGTATCTCGAACTAGAACATGAGATAAGAGAACTTAATGAGCTAGGCAAAGAGAGCCAAAAAACAGAGCTAAAGCCAAGAGAAGCTAAAGACAAAGAGCTAAAGCTAACATTTAAAGAGAAGATAGCGTTAGAGAAATTACCGCTTGAAATAGATGAGCTTGAAGTGAAAATTGAAGAGAAAAACAGTTGCTTGGCAAATCCTGCTTGTTATGAAAAAATCGGTATCACACTATTAGCCAAAGAGCTAGAAGATTTAAAAAATCTTTACGAAGCTAAAGTTGAAGAGCTACTTAGTATTCAAGAAAAAGAGGAAGAGATAAATAATAGCTAGTGCAAATACGCACTAACTACTTTTGAGCTTCTCTTAGAGTGTCTGCTATTAAAAATGCTAACTCTAGCGCTTGATCAGCGTTTAGTCTTGGGTCACAGTGAGTATGGTAACGAGAGCTTAAATCCTCTTCTGTAACTACAAACGAGCCACCGATACACTCAGTTACATTTTTGCCTGTCATCTCTAAATGAACACCACCCGCAAATGTTCCCTCAGATTTATGAACTTGGAAAAATTGCTTCATCTCAGTCAAGATCGAATCAACTGGACGAGTTTTAAAGTTGTTTGATGATTTGATTGTGTTTCCATGCATAGGGTCACAACTCCAAAGAACTTTTCTACCTTCACGCTCTATAGCGCGGATAAGTTTTGGCATACCATCGGCTACTTTATCAGCACCCATTCTAACAATGATATTTAATCTACCAGCCTCATTTTGTGGATTTAAAATATCACAAAGTTTAAGTAAATCTTCTGGATCCATTGATGGACCAGCTTTTACTCCGATTGGATTTTTAATTCCTCTCATATACTCAACATGCGCACCATCAAGCTGACGTGTTCTATCGCCTATCCATAACATGTGAGCAGATGTATCATACCATTCACCAGTAATTGAATCTTTTCTTGTAAATGCCTCTTCATATGGCAATAACAGTGCTTCATGCGACGTATAAAAATCTGTCTCTCTTAGGGCTCTGTGGGTTTTTGATGTAATGCCACACGCTTCCATAAACTTCAGAGATTTCCCAATCTCCTCTGCTAAATCTTCATATTTTTTACTGATTTCACTCTGATGAGTAAAGTCAAGATTCCATTTATGAACTTCATGCAAATCTGCTAATCCGCCAGATGCAAAAGCACGAAGAAGATTTAAAGTCGCTGCTGATTGGTTATATGCTTTTATCATTCTTTGTGGATCTGGTATGCGCATCTCTGAAGTAAAATCAACGCCATTGATAATATCACCACGATATGCATCTAGTGTTATGCCGCCTATCGTTTCACTATCACTTGAGCGAGGTTTTGCAAACTGACCACCAAGGCGACCAACTTTTACAACAGGAAGCCCTCCAGCATAAGTCATAACTACCGCCATTTGAAGAATAGCTTTAAATGTGTCACGAATATTATGTGCATGGAATTCGCTAAAACTCTCAGCACAATCTCCGCCTTGAAGTAAAAAAGCTTTTCCCTCAGAAGCATTTGCTAACTGAGTTTTTAAAGAACGTGCTTCACCTGCAAAAACAAGTGGAGGATAGTTTCTAAGCTCTTCTAAAACTCTCTTTAGTTCATCTTTATTTGGGTATGTAGGTTGTTGCACAATAGGCATTTGTCTCCAACTTGATGCGCTCCAATTACTCATAGTAATACCTTTTTTATAGTCTTTTATTTATTTTTGTAATTTTACATTACACTACCTAAAATAGCACTGATTAGTGAAGTTTAAAAATTCAAAGCCCATAAAAAAGCTTTTTTTTATTCTTAGGAATGTATAATGCAACATATTTTTTAATGGACTACATCATCATGCAAAAAAACGATTTAAAAGCACTTGTTGAACAGATTTATGAGAATCTTTTAGAGCGTATTGATGCTGAAAAAGAAGCATCAAAGGCACAGGTAATAGGCTATTTAAAAGATGCTATTGACATAGTCACAAACATTAACGATAAAGATTTAGACACACTCGAACACGCAAAAGAGAGTTTTAAAAACTCTTACAAAGAAATTGCAAAAGAGAGTTTAAACTCATATAAAACTACAAATGAGAAATTTGGAGAGTTGACAAAACTAAACAAAGATACTGTAGAAAAATGCAATGAACAGCATATTGACTTAAATGCATTGTCTGAAAAATTCCACGATATTCATACTCATATGAGTGATGAAGTAAATAAAGCAAACAAAGTTATTTCAGATTTGCATCAAAAAGTAAAAATTTTAGAAGAGACTTCAAATCTTGATCCTCTAACTAAAGTATTTAACAGAAGAGCACTTAGCTCTTATCTTAGTGAAGTGTGTTCAAATAAAAGTGTACCATACACACTTCATGTAATGATGATAGATATAGACAACTTCAAAACTATTAATGACAAATACGGTCATGTAGCTGGGGATAAGATTCTTATTTTTATATCAAATATACTAAGAAAAACACTAAGAGATGGTGATAAGATCTTTAGATATGGCGGAGAAGAGTTTACTATTGTTATAAATAGAAATAGTAATGAGCAGTGTGAGATTATAGCAAATAGACTTCTACACCTTATCAGTTCAAACAACCTTATCTATATGGGTGAGCGAATCTCTGTAACAGCTAGCATTGGCGTTACAAAATTAAAAGAGAGTGATACCCCAGACTCTCTACTCTCAAGAGCGGATAAAGCTCTCTATAATTCAAAAAAAAGCGGAAAAAATATGGTCTCGAAGGATTGTGATTAATGGAGTTTAGTTATTTTGATATTGTTGTCTCGATTTTAGTTCTATTTTTAGGACTAAAAGGTATTTTAAACGGTTTTTTTAAAGAGATATTCGGCCTAGTCGGTATTATCGGCGGTATTTTTTTAGCTTCTAGAGTTGGTGAGAGTGTAGGAAAAATCATAAATGATTCAGTACTAAAATTCCAAAATGATGCTGCGATAAGCTTTACAGGTTTTTTGGTAACACTCTCTCTATTTTGGCTTTTTATGATAGCAATTGGTCTTCTCTTTAAAAGATTAAGCTCAGTTAGTGGTCTTGGAATTTTCGATAAAATTTTGGGATTTATATTTAGTGCAAGTAAATTTTTCCTTATAGCATCAGTTATTTTATACTCTACATACAACATTAAAGCTATGCGTGCAAATCTCGACTCAATGATGCAAAACAGTATTCTTTTTCCTATCTTAGTTAAAACAGGAAGTTTTATTATGAAGCTTGATCCTATCGAAATCTCTAATGAAATCAATGCAACTATAGAAAAAGGCTCACAAATACTAGAAGAAGACATTACAAAAAACATAGAAAACAGCGCTTTAAAGATAGTTGAAGATACGAAGAAAAAACTAGATATGAACAGTGAAGAAAACTTATCAAAAGGAGAAGATAAATAATATGTCTGAGATAACTACTGACTTTAATGATAAAACAGTTGCGTATAAACAGTTATTAGAAGATTTTAAACAACTTCTTAAAAAAAACAGTTTGAAATTCACAATCCAAAGAGAAGTTATCCTAGAAACTCTATATAACTCAGATGAGCATTTAACACCAGAAGCTCTTCATAATCTTATTCAAGAGAAATTTCCAGATTTAAATACTGGAATAGCAACTGTTTATAGAACTCTCTCACTTTTAGAAGAGTCGGAGATGGTAACTTCACTCTCATTTGGTGCGCAAGGAAAAAAATATGAGCTTGGCGCAAAACATCATCATGATCATTTTATATGCACTAACTGTGGCGCTATAACAGAATTTGTAGACGAACAAATAGAAGAGAGACAACATAAAATAGCAGAGGAGCTTGGCTTTGAGATGAAAGACCACTCCATGCAAATTTATGGCATATGTAAAAACTGTCAAAAAAAACAGACAAAAAAATAAAGGAAGAATTATTGGTTTTTGATAACAAATTTATTCAACAAAGAATTGAAAAAGTAGAAATTTTAAGAAATGCTGGGATAAACCCTTACGCAAACGAATCAAAAAGAAATGCAACTATTGAGAAGTTTTTAAATGTCAACTCTGATGTAATTCATAAAGAGAACAAACGAGATGAAAAGAGACACTACACAATAAGTGGACGTATAAAGCTCTTTAGAATTATGGGAAAAGCTAGTTTTATACAGATTGAAGATGAGAGTAATGTTCTTCAGATATATGTTGCAAGAGACCATATAGGCGAAGAGTTTTACAACGAAACTTTCAAAAAAAACATAGAAGCAGGTGATATTGTAGAAGTGAGCGGGTATCCGTTTGTAACTGGACAAGGAGAGCTCTCTCTTCATGCTGACAATCTTAAACTTTTAACAAAAGCGATATCTCCTCTTCCTGAGAAGTTTCATGGCATAACAGACAAAGAGACAAGATATAGAAAAAGATACCTTGATCTTATCATGAATGCTGATGTTCGCAAAACATTTAAAATAAGATCTAAAGTAATCTCTCTAACTCGTCGTTTTTTTGAAGACAAAGGCTTTTTAGAAGTTGAAACTCCGATGATGCACCCAATTGCAGGTGGCGCAAATGCTAAACCATTTGTAACTCATCATAATGCACTAGGAATTGACAGATACCTAAGAATCGCTCCTGAGTTATATCTAAAGAGACTTATTGTTGGCGGTTTTGAAGCTGTTTTTGAGATAAACCGTAACTTTAGAAATGAGGGAATGGATGCTACACACAACCCTGAATTTACCTCTATCGAGTTTTACTGGGCATACAAAACTTACAAAGATTTGATTGAGATTACAAAAGAGTATTTTAGATACCTTTTTGATCATCTAAACCTTCCAACTTCTCTTCCTTATGGAGATATGGAAGTTGATTTCAATAAATTTAGCGAAGTACCACTAATAGAATCTTTATATACAATAGGTAGCGTTCCAAAAGAGATAGTAAATGATAAGGATAAAATTATCTTATTTTTAAAAGAGAAAAACATCCAAGTAAAAAACAATCTAAGCTTAGGTCAACTTCAAGGGGAGCTGTTTGATGAATTTGTTGAAGACAAACTGATTAACCCTACTTTTATTACTGAGTACCCTGTTGACATCTCACCTCTTGCTAGAAGAGATGATAAAAATCCAGATATAACTGAGAGATTTGAGCTCTTTATTGCAGGACGTGAGATAGCAAATGCATTTAGTGAGTTAAATGACCCCGTTGATCAATACAATAGATTTAAAGCTCAAGTAGAATCAAAAGATGGTGGGGATGATGAAGCTCACGCCATGGATTTGGATTTTGTAGAGGCATTAAGCTATGGCATGGCACCAACTGCTGGACAAGGCATAGGAATAGACAGACTTGTAATGTTGCTTACTAATGAACACTCAATAAGAGATGTTTTACTCTTTCCAGCGATGAAACCAATCGTAGCAGAAGAGTAAAAAGAACTAAAACTAAATAAATAAAAGGAATAAAAAATGAGTTTTTTAAAAGAGTTTGATAAAGATATATTTGATTTATGTGAAAAAGAGTTAGAGAGACAAACTGACCATTTGGAGATGATTGCAAGTGAAAACTTTACTCTTCCAGCAGTTATGGAAGCGATGGGAAGCGTATTTACAAACAAATATGCAGAAGGTTACCCTGCGAAGCGTTATTATGGCGGTTGCGAGTATGCTGATGGTGTTGAGCAGTTAGCAATTGATAGAGCTTGTAAACTATTTGGTTGTAACTATGCAAATGTACAACCGCACTCAGGAAGCCAAGCAAACGCTGCTGTTTATGCTGGATTACTTAAAGCTGGAGATAAACTTTTAGGTATGGATTTAAGCCACGGTGGGCACCTTACTCACGGCTCAAAACCTAGCTTTTCAGGTCAAAACTACTCAAGCTTCACATATGGTGTTGAGCTTGATGGTCGTATGAATTATGACAAAATATTAGAAATTGCAAAAGCAGTACAGCCAAAAATCATAGTTTGTGGAGCTTCTGCTTATGCAAGAGAGATAGACTTTAAAAAATTCCGTGAGATAGCTGACGCTGTTGGAGCAATTATGTTTGCAGATATCGCCCATGTTGCAGGACTTGTTGTTGCGGGTGAGCATATGAGTCCATTCCCTCACGCACACGTTGTGACAACTACAACTCATAAAACTCTTGCAGGTCCTCGTGGCGGTATGATCATGACAAATGATGAAGAGATTGCTAAAAAAATGAACTCTGCAATCTTCCCCGCTCTTCAAGGTGGACCTCTTGTACATGTAATCGCTGCAAAGGCAGTTGGTTTCAAATACAATCTATCTCCTGAGTGGAAAGAGTATGCTGTGCAAGTAAAAGCTAACGCTAAAATTCTAGGTGAAGTTCTTGTTAAAAGAGGTTACGATTTAGTGAGTGGTGGAACTGACAACCACTTAGTTCTGCTATCATTTTTAAACCGTGACTTCTCTGGCAAAGATGCAGATATCGCTCTTGGAAACGCAGGTATAACAGTAAATAAAAACACAGTTCCAGGTGAGACAAGAAGTCCTTTTGTAACTTCTGGTATCCGCATCGGAAGTCCTGCACTTACAAGCAGAGGAATGAAAGAGAAAGAATTTGAATTTATTGCTAACAAAATTGCAGATGTTTTAGATAACATTAACGATACGGAGCTTCAAGCATCTGTAAAAAATGAGCTAAAAGAATTAGCTAAAAATTTTGTAATCTATAACCAATCAACATACTAAGGAGAAAAGATGACAACATCTGATTTAAATCTTATAAAAATGTTAACTGATCACTACTGGATTAAAAGGGATACAGTAGTAGATAAGATTATCTTTAAAGGTAGAACATTTTATAACAAATTTGAAAAGGTAAATGCCTCTTTATCACAGGCTGTTATCTCTCAGCACATAAAAGGCGAGATAACCGTTGCACACTCACTTATTAACAAACATGGAAAAGTAGAAAATATTGTTATCGACTATAACGGAAGAGACCCTGAACGTTTTTACCACAAGGCTCAACTTCTATTACGTGAAGAGGGTTTTATAAACTTTACGGCTTATAAAACAAGGACTGAAGGGCATCTTCATGTGTATATCCATAAAGGACATACAACTCTTCAAGAGGCAATCCAATTGGGGAAAATGATAAGCATGAAGCTATCAGCTAAACAACCTATGCAATGGAAAATGTTTCCAAATGCAGATATGCCAGATGAGTATAATATTTTGACACTTCCAATAGATGTTTACTCCAAGGAGCGTGGTGCTTCTTGGTCAAAGCATATGTAAACAACTTTTTGGTATTATTATAAATAAAGAAGATTAAGGAGACGTTATGGAAGAAAAAAATGAATTAAATGACATTATCTTAAACAAAAATAGTTCGTCTGCTGGAAATAAGAGAATTATTTTAGCTGTTGCTACACTTGGTATTGTACTTATTGTTGTTGTTATGCTTATGAATACTTTAACATCAAGCAATACAGATAATCTGCCACAAGCAATTCTTCCTCCTGAACCACAAAAAGAGATAAAAAGTTTAGCTGATGAGCCACTTTTTGAAGATGTTCCTGTTGTTCAAGAAACAAATAAAGAAAATATCTCTCTTGATGAGATTGCTCAAAAACTTAAAGAAGAGAGCACAAAAGAGGCTCCTAAAGCTCAAACACAAGAAGAGAAACAAGTAGAAACAACAGAAATTGCAAAAGTTGAACCAAAAAATATAGAGCCGAAGAGAGTTACACAAAAAGAGCCGAAATCTAAGCCTCAAGCAGTAGCTTCTGGTGGATACTATATTCAAGTTGGTTCTTTTTCAAGATATGAGCCAAATAAGAAATTTTTAGAATCAATTACAAAACTTGGTTATGAATATAAATTTCACAAAGTACCAAACAATGCTACTCCTTTGAATAAGGTTCTAGTAGGACCTTTTAGTTCTGAGAGTGAAGCTAGAAAAGCACTTAAGAGCATAAGAGCTTCTGTTGAGTCAGGCGCTTTTCTAACAAAAATATAATAGAACTTACGCTCCTTCGGGAGCAACTCTTTTACAAGGCACTCTTTTGATTTACTCAAAACAATTTTTTCAAGACCAATTAGCTCCAATCGCAGTTTATGCAAAATTAAAAACTATTTTTACAGATGAAATTTCATATCTTTTTGAGAGTGCTGGACAGAGCGAGGGTAACTATAGCTTTATCTGCATAGGTGCCAGAGAGAGAATTCAGTATATAGATGGTAAAACTATCTATACTGATGCAGATGGATTAGTTCATTCTAAAGATGAGTCTCCATTTATATTTTTAAAAAATTACTATAAAAATATAGATACCTCAATCTATAAAAAAGCCTCAAGTGAACTTAAAGTAGGTTATATAGATGGTTTTATAGGCTACATTGGTTATGACATGGTAAAAGTTTTTGAGCCAAAACTACACTCAAGCATGGACACACTCAAAGATGAGCTAAACACTCCAGATTTAGACCTTATGCTCCCTAAAATTATTTTAGTTTATTCTCACAAAAACCATCAATTAACGCTGATAAGTACACTCAAAGAGATGAGTGATAAATTTTACACAATCGAGAACGAACTAAAAGGCTCTTACGAGTATATACATATGAAAAAAAATATTGGAAACGACAAAGGAAGCTTTGCTCACACCAAAGAGCAGTTCTTTAAAATGGTTGATGATTCAAAAGAGATGATAAGAAGTGGTGATGTGTTTCAAATCCTTATGACAAACCGCTTTACTAGAAACATTAAAGTGGATCCATTTAGTTTTTACAGAATTCTTAGAACAAAAAATCCATCACCATATATGTTTTTGATGGAGTATGAAGATTTTAATATTGTTGGTTCTTCACCTGAAGTTATGGTTAGAGTCACAAATGGCGAACTTCTTTTGCGCCCGATAGCTGGAACAAGAAAAAGAGGCTCTACAAAACAAAGAGACAAAGAACTGGAAGCTGAACTACTGGCAGATCCAAAAGAGTTAGCAGAGCATCTTATGCTTATAGATTTAGGTAGAAATGATGTAAGTAGAGTTGCAAAGACTGGAAGTGTTAAAGTTGAAGATATGATGCACATAGAACGCTTTTCTCACGTAATGCACATTGTCTCTGATGTTACGGCTACTCTTGCTGATGATAAAGATATGTTTGACTTGTTTATGGCAACTTTTACAGCAGGAACAATGACAGGGGCTCCAAAAATTCGTGCAATGGAGCTTATAGCAGAGTTTGAAGGGCTAAAACGTGGCTTTTATAGTGGAAGTATTGGCTACTTTGGTTTTGATGGAAATATGGATAGTGCGATAACTATCAGAACAGCAATGGTTAAAGATGATAAAGTCATTCTTCAAGCTGGAGCTGGAGTTGTTGCAGATAGTCAAAATGAGCTTGAATACCTAGAAGTCAAAAATAAACTCGGAGCATTAGTTGCTTCGCTTGAAGATCTTGATAACGCTGAGATATAGATGAAACTTTTTGCTATATTTGGCGACCCTGTTGCACACTCTCGTTCTCCGCTTATGCACAACAGCGTATTTAAGCATCTAAACTATAAAGCTTGTTACACCAGAATTCATCTGCAAGATGGCTCGAAATTGAAAGAGACTTTTTTATCACTTAAGCTCTCAGGTGCAAATGTCACAGTTCCACACAAAGAGGCTGCATATATAGCTTGTGATGAAGTAAGAGGTTTTGCAAAAAAAGTAGGAGTTGTAAACACCATCGTAAACGAAAACGGTCGTCTTATAGGCTACAACACGGATGCTGATGGGTTTATGTTTGCTATTAAAGAGTTTGGGGATGTAAAAAATATCTTAATCCTTGGAGCTGGTGGAACTGCAAAGGCGTTAGCCTCAAAGTTTATAGACTCTGGCATAAAAGTAAGCGTTATAAACAGAAGTGATTCAAGGCTCTCTTACTTTAAAGAACTTGGTTGTGAATGTTTTAACTGGGATAATTTTGAGATAAAAAAGTATGATTTGGTACTAAACTCAACAAGTGCTGGACTAAAAGACAAAGAATTCCCTGCTCCACTTGCTTTAATTGAGCAGATATTAGATAGTACCTCTTTTGTAGCTGAAGTGATTTATGGAAAAATCACACCTTTTTTAAAGTTGGCAAAAGATAAAAACATCATCTGCAAAGATGGTGCGGACATGTTACTCGCTCAAGGCATTTTAGCAAATGAACTCTTTGTAAAGAGTGAGCTAAAGAGCGATGATATAGAGCATTATATGGCAGAGAGTTTTAACCTTTAACCCATTGGGTACATAATCTCTTGTTGAACCGCTTTTATCTCTGCCATTATCTCTTCACTTAGCGTAACATCTAACGCTCCAAGCGATTCATCCATCTGCTCTATATTTCTAGCACCTATGATAGTTGAAGCTACAAATGAAAACTGCTTTGAATAGGCAACAGCTAAAGTTACTGGTGAAATTTGAAATCTTTTTGCTATATCCAAGTAAAGAGCAGTAGATTTTAATGATTTCTCATTTAAAAATCTCTCCGCCTGAGAGTTTAATCTTATATTTTTACTAATCATATAATCCGTATATCTTGCGTTTTGTGGATAATCTTTACTATTGTACTTTCCACTTAATACTCCTCCAGCAATTGGCGAATAAGCCAATAGCGAGATACTCTCTTTTGTGCATACAGTGGAGAGTTCATCCAAAAAACGTGGGTTGTTTAGTGAGAAATTATTTTGGATAGATTCAAATCTAGCAATACCTAATCTCTTTGAGGTCTCATTTGCTTTACAAAGCCCATAAGCTGTATCATTTGAGCTCCCTATATATCTAACCTTTCCCTCTTTTACAAGCTCATCAAAGGCTATTAATGACTCTTCTATAGGTATAACTGTATCTGGCCAGTGCATCTGATATAAATCTATATAATCAGTTCCTAACCTCTTAAGGCTTCCCTCTATCGCTTTTTTTATATGAAATCTGTCTATTGCTGTATATCCATGACGGATTGGTGGGACAAACCAGCCATTTGCAGCACCTGCAACTTTTGAGGCTAGGATGATACTATCTCGTTGTTTGCCCTTTAACCATTTTCCAATGATTGTCTCACTCTTGCCAGTGTCTTCGGCTTTTGGTGGAACTGGATAGATTTCAGCGGTATCAAAAAAGTTTATCCCTCTCTCATACGCTTTATCCATGATTTTAAAAGATTCTGTTTCGCTACTCCATGAGCCAAAGCTCATTGTCCCCAAACATATTGGAGTAACTCTAAGCCCTGTTTTGCCTATATATCTATACTCCATCTTTTAACTCTCTTTTGTTTTTTTATTATGAGAGAGTTTCCTTTTTGTAAGAACTCTTCTCAATCAATCTAAGAATTATAGCAGAGACATACGGGATACTCTGAATCAGTATAGTTGCAGAAAATATATAAACCTCTATAATCGCTTGATGGTTTGTCATAATCAGTGCAATAAAAGAGCCAATTAGAAGTGATGCTAAGATAATCTCATTTTTTACAGGACTGCTAACACTTCTTTTACTATTACCGCCCTTTTCTGTTCTCTTAAATGGAAGTCTATCTTTAACAAATCCATCATAAACAGCTTTAAAAATTGTAAGTTGTAAACTCATCGCGGCAATTGCACCAAGAAGTGAATGGTAAAAATTTGCTCCAACTCTTGTTCTATAAAGAACAAAAGAGTGGATTACATTTACCAAGAAAGCCGTTAATATAGGTACTGTAAGAGCAATCGTAGGGATAGTAACGCCTACAAATATAATTACTGGAACCCAGACAATATTTAGTATTGACGTAACCGTTCCTAGAGCATCAGAGAGCCAAAAAAACCATCCTGTTATAAAGTGATGTTTTTGCGAACGAGTCAATGTTTTTGATGATGGCTTAAAATGGTCCCAATGTTTTTTTAGAATCTGTACAGCACCATAAGCCCAGCGATGTCTCTGATTTTTAAACGCTTCAATAGTGTCTGGAAGTAGTCCATGTCCATATCTTCGGTTTGTGTAGTGTCCTATATAACCTGCTTCAAAGAGTCTAAGACCTAGTTCGCTATCCTCAACTATCGTATCAGTGTTCCACTGCCCTACTTCATCAAAAGCACTCTTGCGCACCATTATCATAGTTCCATGTGCTACTATTGCATTTTCTTCATTACGCTCAACCATTCCTATATCAAAGAAACCAGCATATTCGGCATTCATAGCCGTTTTAAGAAGTGATTCATTTCCATCTCTGTGATCTTGTGGAGCTTGAACAAGAGCTACTTTTGCATCATCAAAAATCGGGACTAACTCTACGAGCCAACTTGGCTTTATAACATAATCAGCATCGATAACAGCCAATATTTCACACTCTGGGTTTGTAAATTCTAAAGCTCTGTTTAGAGCTCCCGCTTTAAAACCTGTACATTCAATATCAAGATATACAAATCTCTCTCCAAGCTCTTGGCATAGCTCTTTTATGGGCTCTTTATAAAACTCTTCAGGTGTATTGTTGATAATAACTAACACTTCATAATTTGTATATTTTAGGTTTGCAAGGGCTTCAAGCGTCTCTTTTAAAACATCTGGCTGCTCTTTGTATGCTGGTACATGTATACTTACAAAAGGAACGTGATCTGACTTTAAGTCAAGAGGAATAAGTCTCTTTGGAGGTCTTCCAATTGTACATTTAAATAGCTCATTTGCCTTTGCTAGAGTTATCAAAGTAAGAGGTACCATCAAAATAGAACCCATCCCCCACATAACCCATGTTCCAAAATTCATGTAGTGGACAAACGGATAAACAGCTGACATAACGATACCAAAAGAGATACCCTGTGCTGCTAGACCATATGTCATCGCATGCAAGAAGTTTATATTTTGATTCCTAAGTCCAAAAAATGTTAGTATAGCTCCAATCATTGCCGCTGCAACCATCTGCATAAACCAAAATGGTTCTACTAAAACTTCGCCTTGAAACTCAAACTTTAGATTACGGTTAGCGTCAAAAATACCCCAATACTGACCAACGCTTCCCTCATCAACCCCTTTCCAAGGCTGATCAAATGCTTCAAGAAGGTTATAGCTAAAGCCCTTCTCTTTCGCCAGTCCCAAAAATCTTCTAACAACCATCGCTTGATTTTGTGGGTTTGCAACTGATGCTTGGTTGTTATAACCCTGACTAGGCCATCCAAACTCGCCAACAAAGATAGGTTTTTTAGGATGTGCATCTCTTATTTTTTTGTATTTCTCATTAAAGAATGGCTCAAAACTCTCAGCTTTTATCTTCTCCCAATATGGAAGTATATGTATAGTTATAAAATCAACTTCATCTGCCAAATATGGATATAGCAACCACATATTCCAAATTTCAGCCGTTGTTAATAAGATAGTATGTTTCTCTTCTTTAGCAGTGTTTGCTTTTGCCTCTTTTAGTTTTTTAGCTCTTACTTTTCTATTTTTCTCTTTTGCTATCTCTTCTTGAATTACTTTTTCTCTTGCATCTCTATCTACTTTTTGTATCAAAGTTATAAACTCTTTAAAATCTCTAATATGCGCTATTAGCTCATCAGGACTTAAATCATCACGAAGAAGAACCTCATTTCCAACAATGACGGATATAAGACTTTCATGATACTCTGCAATTAAGCTTTTTGCTAGAGCTATCTCTCTTTCATTATCTTCAACATCTCCAGAGAGCCAAAGACCCATATGTGCTTTCATACCAAGCGCCTTTAAGTGAGGCATAACTCTTTGTGAATCATCAGCAGAGTAGAGACGGACCGTATTTGTAAACTTTTTTAAAAGAGTCAAATCTCTAATAACCTCTTCATTGCTGAGCATCTCTTTCTCATTGCCTTTTTGATAAGGGGCATAAGAGAGTGATTCTATGATGTTATCAGCATCTGGGGGAGTTATAAATTTCTTATCGTTATTTAGCCATAAAAAAACTTGGAGAAGCGAAGCGAGCAGTAGCGAAACTAGAATATATTTCAATGTACTTCCTATGAAAATGAAACGAATTGTACATCAAAATTCAAAAAAGTTATGTACAAATTTTTAAATACCAAACAGAAGAATTAATGCGGGCAAAAGCAGTAAATCTGCGACTATTGCCATAAACATAGCAATCATAGTTAATAGCCCAAAATAGATAGTTGGATAGAAGTTTGAGAAGAGTAAAACAGAAAAACCAACCATGATGATAGCTGATGTATAAAACATAGCCGTACCTATACTCTCATGCGCACTAAACATAGAAGCAGTTGCATCTTTTGATTTACGATAAAGTAAAGAGTAGCGATAGATATAGTGGATAGTATCATCAACTGCAATTCCTAGACTAATAGCAGCAATCGTTATAGTCATCATATCAAGTGGAATATTCATCCATCCCATAAAACCAAAAATAACGCCAACTGGAACTATATTTGCAATCATAGCGATAAACGCTACTTTAAGGCTTCTAAAGAGGATTAAAAACATTAAAAAGAGTATTACTACTACAACTCCTATCGTTTTTATTTGAGAGTAGTAGAGTGATTGAAGCATGTTGTTATACATCACTAACAGATTAGATACTTTGTGCTCTTCATACTCTTTATTTAGCATACCATTTAAGTCATGATTTATTTTTTTTATCAGTTCATCTCGTTTAAGATTAGCCATTGAGTCAATTATTCTAGTGCTTATTCTTACTTGATTATTTTGAATATCTACATATGGTGTCAATATTATTTTTTTATACTCAAGTGGTAGTTTTTTATACATAAGAGCCAAAGTTAAGCCATCAGCCTCTTGATTGTTGTTTAGTACCTTTAAGACCTCTCCTGCGGTTGAGAGCGAGAGTACTTTTCCAACAGCTTCAAGAGATTCAAGGTACTCATGCACCTCTTTTATCTTTCTCATCTTATTTTGAGTGAACCAGTACTGCTCCCTATCACCCTCTTGCTCTTGAAATTCATCAGAAAAAGAGTCTAACTCAGCCTCTTCATCAGGAGTTATAACGTGTACATCTTCTACTGTGTCACTGCCATCTTTAAACGTTAATATAACATCAAGAGGTGTTGTTCCACCAAGCTTTTTATCAATAATAGCCATACCTTGATAGATCTGCGTATCCTTTTTAAAATAGTCAATAAAACTGTTCTCAACTCTAAGTTTCATAGCGCCTGAAATAGAAAAAAACATGACTAAAAGAGTTAAAAATAAGATACTTTTTTTATAGCTATTTGCTATATGCGCAACTTTATATGTAAATAACTCTTCCTCTTCTTTTAGTGCTTGAGGCTCTTTTTTCTTTAAAAACAGAAGCGTAATTGGAAAAAGAGTGTATGTAATTAAAAGTGAGACAACTATTCCGCCACTCATCATCCAACCAAAGTTTATAACTGGCAAAATACCACTAAAAACCAAAGAGCTAAATCCAGCGATTGTAGTTAAAACAACAAATAGAGAAGGCTTGCCCATTGAGAGAATAGTTTGCATCGCTAAGTTCTCTTGCGGCTCATCTGGAGTCTCTAAAAGCAGCTCTTTATATCGTACAACCAAATGGACAACTAAAGACATATTCATAATAAGCTGCAGTGATATAAAGTTAGATGAAACTACAGTAATCTCTAGCCCAAAGAGACCGAGAAAGCCACTTGTTACGATAAGTGAAACAGTACAGATTAGGAGTGCAATCGCAACCCACTTAACCTCTTTTAATAAAATATATAAAATTATTATCAAAAGTACAACAATCATAAAGCCAAAAGTCTTTAAGTCATACTTGACAAACTCGACCATATCATCAGCTATCATTTCCACTCCACCTAAATGAAGCTCTATATTTGGGTGATTTTTTTCAAAATCAACAATAATTTTTCTTAAATCAACTACTGTTTTATGATTATCTTCTCTTAAAATATCTCTATATTTTTTTAACTCTATTGAGGCATTTTTATATGCTACCTTCTCTTCATCTCTTAAAGCTCTATCTTTCTTTAATTTAACATAACTATCTCTTTCATTGATAAGTGAAAAATAGTTCTCGTCTCTTTTAAGATTTACCATAAGTGCTGTAGTTGTAAAATCTTCGCTAACTAGATTTTTCTTATATACAGCACTGCTTAAAAACTCATCTCTTACCAGCTCTTTGTCTATACCTTTAGATTCAAGTGTTGGTATATCTTTTAGAAGCTCTTTTAGCGGAATCGGTGGAGACTGTAAAAGCGGCACATTTACGATAGAGTTTATAGACTCTACAATATTTAGAGTTTTTATATACCTGCTTAACTCTTTTATATTATCAATATTTTCTTGACTTAGCAGATCATCTTTTGTTGTGTATGTTATAACTAAAGAGTTTGATGTTTCAAAGCGCTTTGCTACATCTCTTGAAAACTCTAAATCCTTATCATCTTCAAGTAACAGTGTCTCTGCACTTGCATCAATTTCAAGTTTTATGGCAAAAAATGCCATAACTACTACAAAAACAGCCACAAAAGAAAGGATAATTTTTGGAAATTTTAATAGATAGTTTTTATATAAATTATGTAGCATTTTTACTTATGATTGCTTTGATAAAGCGTCCATAAGTGCTGTTATGGTTTTTGTTTGTAAGAACTCTTTAAATTGCGCTATATCTGTTTTTAAAATACTCACTCCAAGTATCTCTACATCATAAACCAGCCAGTTATCCTTACTCTCAAGTTGTTTTTTTGGTTTGTGAAATTTATAGACAATCTCTAGCTTGTCTTGCTTACTTATAAGGTCAGTTATCAAGGCTATTCTGTCTTCTTTTGGCTGTTGTATCTCTTTTACTTCAACTTTCTCATCTTTATAAGCATCTATCTTTGAAGAGTATGATTGTTTCATTCTATGGACATAAAGCTCTACAAATTTATCTTTATCTGCCTGAGATAGTTCCTTCCATCTATTTCCAAGGCTCAGTTTTGCCATAAGTTTAAAATCAAACATTGGAGTTAAAGTTTTTACAATATTTGCATTTCTCTCATCTTTTAATAACTTTTTATCTTCAACAATCAAAATCACTTCATCAATTTTACTTAAAAAATGTTTTTTTAATTCCGTTTGTTCATCAGCAATCAAACCCTGTGTAAAGAAAAACATTCCCAATAATAGAAAAAAAACTTTATAAATACTTCTCAACTCTACTCCTTAATCTGCTTATCTCTGCGTTGTTCATAAATATCTCTCAAATATGGATAAAGATCAACTGCATCTTCTCTCATCTTCTCATATCTATCTTTGTTTAAAGATATATAATTTATATACTCAAAAGATTTTGCTCCGATATACTCTGCTGGAGTATCTGTAAGAGTCCAATAGCTTCTTTCATCGTAATCAATAAACGTCAAGAATGAATCAGGGTACATACTTGCAAAATCTCTTAAATTTGATGGTCCAAGAAGAGGCAGCACTATATGAGGTCCGCCACCCACTCCATAAAAGCCTAGTGTTTGTCCAAAGTCCTCTTTGTGTGCTTCTATCTCAAAGTAGCTCTTTGCTGGATCAAAAAGTCCAACTAAACCAATTGTTGTATTTATAACAAATCTTTCACTCTCTTGCATCGAATAATAAAATTTGCCCTGCAAGATATTATTTACAAAACGAATTGGAAAGTAGATATTGTTAAAAAAGTTATCAACACTTCTACGAATTTCAACATGAAATAGATTTGAATATCCAGTTGAAACAGGTTTTAAAACATAATCATAAGCACCATCATTAAAGCTTGTCATAACTCTATTGTAACCGCTTAGTGGATCATAAATCTCTTTTACTTCCATCTCATCGCTAAATGAGTCAAGCTCGCTGTCTTGAGTATGCTCGATAGAAGTCTCTTTTGGTTCTTCAATGTTTTTAGAACTACATCCGCTAAGTCCAAGAAGCAACATAGCAAACACTACTAAAATTATTCTCATTTTCACACCCTCACCCTATCTGTTAACGCTCTGCTAAGAGACAACAAATCAATATTTTCTAAACTTACCCCAGTCGGTACACCCTGAGCAATTTTTGAGAAGTTTATAGTAAAATTACTTAATTTATCTTCAATATATAACATCACTGCATCATTTGCAATAGATGGTGTTAATGCAAAAACAATCTCTTTTACTCCACTCTCAACCAACCTCTCTAAGCCTGATAGATTAAAGTTTTCCAAAGAGTCCAAAACAAAATATCTCCCATCAAAGAGTCTGTTTTCTTCTAAAAGAAGAATGTCTTTTGCATTTTCTACTATACAAAGGAGCGTCTCATCTCTACTCTCATCACAGCAGATAAAGCAGAGCTCATCTTCACTCATGCCACCGCATGAAGCGCACTGCTTTATACTTCCAAGTGCTTCTTCTATGGCATGAGATATTTTTATACCTACAAAACTATTTTTCATAACTATATGATAAGCGAGTCTTATCGCAGACTTTTTACCAATTGTTGGAAGTTCTTGAAATGCTTCAACAAGCTTATTAAACTTCTCTAAACTCTCACTCATCTATCAAGACTCTTTTTTAGGCAATAAAATCCATAGTTTTAGAGGTGCTTTTAGCTTTCCTGCGCTTCTTCCAGCTTCATCTCCATAACCAAAAAACAGATCTGCCCTAACACTGCCTTTTATAGCTCCGCCTGTATCTTGAGCTATTACGATTCTATTTAAATCTTTCTCTTTTGTATCTGCACTCATATATAGCATGCTTCCAAGTGGCAAATAGCTTTTATCAACTGCAACAGAGCGATTTGGTGTTAAAACTACACCCAAAGCACCAGAGGCAGGTTTCTCTTTTTTCTTAAAAAATACCATAGATTCATTATGATATAAAAGCTCATCTACACGCGATGGATTTTTGTCACACCAATCTTTAATCCCACCCATAGAAGCTTCGGCATAGCTCATCTCACCTGCATTTATGAGGTATTTTCCGATAGAGCTATATTTATATCCATTTAGATTATCAAAACCGACATAAATCATCTCTCCACTCTCTAGTAAAACTCTTCCTGAACCTTGTACTTCTAAAAAGAACAGATCTATTCTGTTATCTACATAACAGACGATATCAGCATCTATTTTTCGTTTGCTTAACTCTTTTCTTGAGTAATATGGAACTACTTTGTTCCCTTCTTTGCGCCCTCTTAATCTATAATTTTTTAGTTCTGGATACTGCTCCACAAAATCAACAACTAAAAGGTCTCTCGGAGTTGAATAAACTGGATAGACATAAGGCGCTTTTTTTTTCAAAGAACCTTTTAAAAGAGGTTCATAATAGCCTGTTAAAAGTCCATCACCATCATTTTTTGTCATATCAACTTGATAAGGTAGAAAGTTTTCTATAAAAAAACTTTTTGCATCGTTGACGCTGTTTGCTTCTTGGCATAACTCTTTATAAAGTGTCTTTGTTTTTGTAGTGTTACAGCTATTTACAAAAGAGCTTAGAGCATCTCTATAATCTTCACTCTCCCAATCTGGGAGTTCTTCAAAACTGCTTTTAATAAATTCAGTATTTGGCATGGTCGCAAATGTGATTTTTATTGGTTTAGCTTCTTCTATTTTTGTAATTATAGGCTCTACTATAATAGGCTCAGAAATTGGCATTTTTGGTTCTTTAGAACATCCGACAAGTAGTAAAATTGCGATTAAGTAAAGTATATTTTTTTTCATAAGTGCAATTATACCAAATCAAACTAAGCATACGTACATTAAATATTTAACGATATAATTTCAAAAAATTCTAAAAAGTAGGGATATTAATTATAATATGCAAGATTTAAGCTATTACGAAATTTTAGAAATTTCACGAGATGCAGATCAAATAACAATAAAAAAAGCTTACAGAAAGATGGCTAAGATATATCATCCTGATAAAAATCAAGGAGATAGCCAAGCTGAGCACAAATTTAAGTTATGCAACGAAGCGTATCAATGCTTAAGTGATGATAAGCAAAAAAGTATCTATGACAGATATGGCAAAGAAGGACTCTCTGGAATGGGTAGTCGTGGACGTTCATCTGGTGGTTTTGATGATTTAGGCTCTATGTTTGAAGAGATGTTTAATGGATTTGGCGGTGGTTCATCACGTCGTCGTCAAAATCCTGCGGACATGGAAAAATATAATCTTGATATGAATGTAGATATGAAAATTAGCTTCAATGAGGCAATTTTTGGATGTGAAAAAGATATAGAGTTTAAGTATAAAAACTCTTGTAAAAGCTGTAGTGGAACTGGCGCAAAAGATGGCAAACTCTCCACTTGTTCTGCGTGTAGAGGGCAAGGTCAAGTATTTATGAAGCAAGGATTTATGACATTTTCTCAGACTTGTCCAACATGTCAAGGAACAGGTTCTGCTCCATCAGCTCCATGTGATAGCTGTAACGCAAAGGGCTACCATGAAGAGAAAGGAAATGTAACTATAAAGGTTCCAAAAGGTATTGATGATGGCAACCGCCTTAGAGTATCTGGCAAAGGAAATATTGGTAAACGTGGCACAAGAGGTGACTTATATGTCACTTTTAGTGTAAAAGCTGATAAACACTTTCAAAGAGAAGGGAATGATGTTTATATTGCTATTCCAGTATTTTTTACTCAAGCAGTTGCAGGAGAGACACTCAATATCCCATCTTTAACTGGTGAGTTAGAACTAAAACTTGATATTGGAACAAAAGACAAGCAACATTTTGTCTTTAAGGGTGAAGGTGTAGATGACGTTCATGGGCATGGAAAAGGAAACTTGATTGCTCAAGTAAATATAACATATCCTAAAAAACTAAGTGATGAGCAAAGAGCATTACTCAGTAAGCTCCAAGACTCTTTTGGTATAGAGTCTAAACCACACGAGAGTGTATT